>JBFIDI010000393.1:0-5582 GCA_041581405.1 Burkholderiaceae bacterium | reverse complement strand
GGCTGGACCATGGCCTGCGGTTCGGCCAGGCTGGTGGCGGACATCGTGACCGGGCAACGGCCGGAGATCAGCGCCGAGGGCCTGGGCATCGACCGCTACACGACCGGTGGCGCGCGCGGCGGCCTGCGCCGACCGGTGGCGGCTCCGGCCTGCTACCTGCGCCCCGGCGGCCGCGCGGGTCGCGCCGCTCGTCCGACGGCGGCGCGGCTCAGCGGCTCAGCGGCCGCAGCCGCACGTCGCGGCGCAAGGTTTCGAAGCCGCGCCACGCGATCACGCCGAGCACGGCAGAGAGCAGGAACAACCATGCGCTCAGCCCGGTCGAGCCGGGCACGTAACCCTTGGCGTCCCAGCCCAGGTACAGCGCCATGCCCAGGAAGGGCGCGAACGCGCCGCGCACGCCGGTCAGCGTGACGTGGATGCCCATGTAGGTCGAGATCTGGTCGCGCGGCGCGAAGTCGTTGTGGCCGAGTTGCCAGGCCAGGTTGCCCCCACCGTTGACGATGCCGGTGATGATGCGGCCCAGCGCCAGCCACCACAAGGAAAAGGTCCAGGCGCCCCAGAACATGATCAACACGCCGACCACCCAGCCCGCGTTCTGGCGGGCCCGGAACTCGGCGACGTGCACCTTGTCCAGGTAACGCGCCCAGAACGGCATCGTGGCCAGGTTCAGCGTGAACGGGATCAGCATCACGATGCCGATGCTCACCACGTAGCTGGCGCCGAGCTGCTTGGACACGAGGTAGACCAGCGGCGGCTCGAGCATCATGTTGGCGGTGCCGGAGATGAACTGGTGCAGCTGGTAACGCGCGTACAACGTGTCCTTGCGCAGCACCTCGAAGAAGCCGTCGCGCCGCCGGCCGTCCAGCGTGCCGCGCCGCTCCATCACCCGGTGGCGTTTCTCGCCGCGCACCAGCACGCCGCGGAACAACCACACGCCGATGGCGCCGAACAACGCGCCGGCGGCGTAGATCCAGCGGAAGTTCTCCGGATGGGCGTCCAGGATCAGCCCGGCCAGGCTGGTGGTCAGCACCACGGTCAGGCTGGTGATGGCCTGCAGCCGCCCGGTGGCGCGGGCGCGCAGTGCCCGGTCGTAGTTCAGGCTCCAGGCCACGCTGCGCACGGTGATGATGCCGGTGATCAGCATGCGGCACAGGACGACGCTGGCCAGCAGGATCCAGGCCCCGGCCTGCGAACGCGGACTCACGGCGATCGCCGCCACGCACAGCAGGACCAGGGTCTGCAGCACGACCACCATCGGGATCTTGGAGCGGCCGGTGGCGATGCGGGTCCAGACGAAGCTCGACAGGTTGCCGAACATCGGCGCGGCCGAGATCACCGCAATCACCCAGGGTTCGACGTTGAAGGCCTTGGCGGCCACCACGGCGACAAAACCGCCTTCCATCAGGCTGGTGGCCAGCGGCAGCGTCAGTTCGCTGAGTTGTTCGCGTCGAAAGCTCTTCTGCACCGCCGGATCGAGTTCCGGAATATGGAAGAACTTGTCGAAAGAGGGCATGGAGTCGCAGGGCGATCGGCGAATGGATCCGATTCTAGGTCGCCACCCGGTGGCGATTCGGTATCCGATTGCAGATGAAACGCTTTTGATCTATATTCGCTCCGTGTTTCACAAAAGATCCGTTGAATCATTAGTGAAACAACCGCGTACCGCAATATCGATTGCGACGTGATCCCCCGAACCGATACCGGAGCCTGTCCATGAAGCAATTCCTTCGATTCCTGGCCTTTGCCTGCCTGTGCAGCCTTGCCGCCGCACAGACCTATCCTTCCCGGCCCATCACCATCGTGGTGGCCTACCCCGCCGGCGGCGACACCGACGCGGTGGCACGCCTGCTGGGCGACAAGTTGTCCAGCCGCCTGGGCCAGCCGGTCGTCGTCGACAACCGCTCCGGTGCCAGCGGCATCATCGGCAGCAGCCATGTCTCCAAGGCGCCGGCCGACGGCTACACCTTGCTGCTTGCGCCGAGCACCTTCGCCATCGCGCAACTGGTGCTCAAGACCAGCGCCGCCACGGGTTACGACGTCGTCACCGGCTTCACCCCCATCATCCAGACCGGATCGCAACCCCTGTTCCTGGCCAGCGCCGGCAACGTCGAAGCCCGGACCGTCAAGGACCTGGTCGCCGCGGCCCGCAAGGGCCAGGAGTTCGACTACGCCAGCCCCGGCAGCGGTTCGCCGATGCACGTGCTCGGCGAGATCGCCAACAAGTCCATGGGCGTGAAGTTCCGCCAGGTGCCGTACAAGGGCGTCGCGCCGGCCATGAACGACGTGCTCGGCGCCCACGTGCCGCTGACCTACATGACCTATGGCCCGCTGGAGCCGTACGTCGCCAACGGCAAGGTCCGTATCCTGGCGGTCGCCGACAAGAGCCGTTCGGCGCTGGCGCCGGACGTGCCGACGTTTGCCGAGCTCGGTTATGCCGGTATCGAGGTCACCGCCTGGAACGGCCTGTTCGGGCCCAAGGACATGCCGGCGGACGTGGTGCAGACGCTCAACACGCACGTGAACGCCATCCTGAAGATGCCGGACGTGGCGGCCCGGCTGGCCACGCTTGGCGTGGTCCCGCATGGCGGCGCACCCGAGGTATTGGCCCGGACCAGCGCCGGCGACCTGGAGCGTTTCGGCCGCGTGATCAAGGAAATGGGCATCCGCGCCGACTGAACCGGAGCCGCGTCGCAGCCGGCCTGGCGCCTGCCGGCCGGCAGGCCGCGCGGCGATATCAGGCGCTGCCCGGCTGCAGCAGCACGACCAGGGCCCCG
Organism: Burkholderiaceae bacterium; assembly: GCA_041581405.1. Lineage (GTDB taxonomy): Bacteria > Pseudomonadota > Gammaproteobacteria > Burkholderiales > Burkholderiaceae_C > CAISIP01. The sequence continues at coordinate 2,808 of JBFIDI010000393.1, read as the reverse complement.
GCGCCCCCTTCGGCCGGACGCGCCTGCACGAAGGCCAGTACCTCGGACTTCTGCACCAGCCAGGCGAACACCTTGCGCTTGAGCACCGGCGCCTTGCCGGGCGAGCCCAGGCCCTTGCCATGCACGACACGCACGCAGCGGATGCCGTGGGACCGTGCCTGGCGCAGGAACAACCCCAACTGCTCGCGTGCCGCGTCGCTGCGCAGGCCGTGCAGGTCGAGCTGGCGCTGGATCGCCCAATGGCCCTGGCGCAGCTTGCGTGTCACGTCGGTGCCGATGCCGGGCCGCCGGAAACTGAGCTGGTCGTCGACGTCGAGCAGCGTGGTGACGTCGAACTCGTCGCTGATGGCCTCGGACAACACCGCCTGCTGGTCGCGCAGGCGCTGGCGCGGGATGGGCAACACGGGCGCGGTGGCAAGCGTCGCCCGGCCCGAGTCCGACAGCGGTTGCACCGCACCGGCCGCGCGCAGGAACAGATCGCGCGCGCTGGCCTCCCGGCGCAGCCGGGCCGCCGTCTCGGCCGCCTGCCGCGCCTGTTCGAGCGCCTGTGCACGGGCCTGCGCGTCGATCTGCTGCTTGACGGCCTTGAGGTCGGCCAGCGAACGCACGGGTTTCATACCAGCCCCCGTTCCGCCATCGACAGCGACAGCCCCGGCGCGACGATGACATGGTCGAGCACCCGCACGTCGACCAGCGCCAGTGCCGAGCGCAGGGTCTGGGTCAAGGCTTCGTCGGCGCGCGAGGGTTGCACCGAACCGCTGGGATGGTTGTGCGCCAGCACGACGGCGGCGCACTGGTGGTGCAGCGCGCGCAGCACGACCTCGCGCGGGTAGACGCTGGTCTGGGTCAGGGTGCCACGGAACATCTCTTCCATTGCCAGCAAACGGTTCTGCACATCCAGGAAGAGTACCGCAAATACCTCGTGGGCCCGGGCGGCCAGGTGCAATTGCAGGTAGTCCTTGACCGCGCCGGGGGAGGCGACGGCGGCGCGCTGGCGCAGTTGCTGGGCCAGCGCGCGGCGCGCCAGTTCCAGCACCGCCAGCAGCTCGGCGCGTTTGGCCGGCCCCAGGCCCTTGATGCGGCGCAGGTCGGCGGCGCTGGCGTTGAGCAGTCCGGAAATGCCGTCGAAACCGGGCCTGCCGTCGGTGTTGGCGCCGACCCGCAACAATTCGTCGGCCATCTGCAGCACACCCTTGCCGCGGATGCCGGTGCGCAGCAGCAGCGCCAGCAGTTCGGCGTCGCTGAGCGCGCCGGCGCCGCGGGCCAGCAGCTTCTCGCGCGGACGGGTCTCGGGCGGCAGGTCCTTGAGCGGCATGGTCGTTGGCAGGGCCTTTGACGGCGACAGGCCTGCGCCACGGCCGGGATTCCTACAATCGCGCGTCGGAGGGCAGACGGGATTGCATTGTGCGGTCCTCCGATCGCGCCAGGGCCGCGGGCCATGATCGATTGGGGGGATGGGCAACCCGGCCGGCGTCGGAGAAGGCCCATGGCAACCGAGGGCGGCGCACCGCCTTGCCTTTCATCCACCACGCCGGCCGGCGGCCGATCGCCGCTGCCGGCAGCGCGTCGATACAGCCACGATCTGCATGTCCATCCTGTCCACCGGTTCACCGGCCCTGTTGTTGTTGCTCACCGGCTCCTTGCTCGGGCTGACGTTTCCGCTGGGCAAGCTGGCCGGTGCCGCAGCCGTGTCTCCGATCGTCTGGGCCTGGCTGGTTTCGTTCGGCGCCGGCGCCTGCCTGATGGTCGCCCGGCTGCTGTCGGGCGGACGCGTCGCCACCAGCCGGGAATATCTGCGGTATTACCTGTGCTCTGCGCTGGTGTCGCTGGTCATTCCCAACCTGTTGATCTTTTCCGTCATTCCCCGGCTCGGTTCGGGTTTTACCGGCATCCTGTTCACCGTCTCGCCAGTGATCACGTTGCTGCTGTCGATGGTGTGGCGCGTACGCACGCCAACGGCCATCGGTATTGCCGGCATCGCCGTCGGTTTTGCCGGAGCACTGATCGTCACCAGCACCCGGGGCGAAGTGTCGCAGCCGGCGAGCCTGGCCTGGCTGCTGGCCGGCCTGTGTATCCCGGTCAGCCTGGCGCTGGGCAATATCTACCGCACCCAGGCCTGGCCCCGTCAAGCCCGGCCGATCGAACTGGCGATCGGCAGCAACCTGGCGGCGGCCGCGGTGTTGCTGGTGTTGCTGCTGCTGCGTGGCGAAGCCCCTGCGTTGCTGGACCTGGGCCGCGTACCGGTGGTGGCCGCCGCCCAGGTGCTGGCATCGAGCGCCATGTTCAGCGTGTTCTTCCGGCTCCAGCAGGTGGGCGGGCCGACCTACCTGAGCCAGATCGGTTACGTGGCCGCGGCCATCGCCTTGATTGCCGGCACCAGCGTGCTGGGCGAGCGATATGCCTGGACCACCTGGGCCGGGGCCCTGGTGATCCTGGCCGGCATCGCGCTCAGTGTGCTGGCCGAACAGCGGCGCATGGTCAACCCGACGCCAGCGGCGCCCGTGCCGCCCGCGGCGCCGGTGGCCGCGCGCACCCCCGACGCCGGCTGACGCCGTCGCTTTCTACAATGGGGCATTCCCCGACAAGCACCATGACCTCCACACACCCCTGCGTCGAACCCGCGTCCTTCCTGACCCTGCATTACCGGCTGGCCGGCCCGCACGGCGACATCATCAACACCTTCGGCGGCAAACCCGCGACCCTGTCGCTGGGCACCGGCGCCTTGTCGCCGGCGGTCGAGCAATGCCTGATCGGCCTGGAGGAGGGAAGCCGGGCCACGTTCGAACTGCCGGCGGGCGTGGCGTTCGG
>JBFIDI010000392.1:0-5589 GCA_041581405.1 Burkholderiaceae bacterium | reverse complement strand
TGTTGTGGGGAACCGACTGGCCGCACGTGATGCTGCGCGGTGCCATGCCCAACGATGCCGACCTCGTCGACCTGGTCAGCCGCTGGTTGCCCGAAGCTGGCCAGCGGCAGCAGGTGTTGGTCGACAACCCGGCGACCCTGTACGACTTCAACGACTGAGGAGACCCTCTGAAATCATGGCTGCTGCGACTGCGCCCAACATCATCTTCATCGTGGCCGATGATCTCGGTTACGCCGACCTTGGTTGTTATGGCGGGCGTGCACCCGTATCGCCGGTGCTCGATGCACTGGCAGCAGACGGATTGCGCCTGACCCAGGGGTATGCGAATTCGCCCGTGTGCTCGCCGACGCGTTTTGCGCTGATGACCGGGCGGTACCAGTACCGTCTGCGCGGCGCCGCCGAGGAGCCCATCAACGTCAAGGACCGCGGCAACCCGACGCTGGGCCTGCCGCCGGAACATCCGACCCTGCCGTCGCTGCTCAAGGCCGCGGGTTATCGAACGGCGCTGTTCGGCAAGTGGCATCTGGGTTATCCGCCGACCTTCGGCCCGTTGCTGTCGGGATACGACGAATACTTCGGCCCGATGGCCGGTGGTGTCGACTACTTCACGCATTGTGACGGGCGCGGCATCCACGACCTGTGGAGCGGGCATGAACTGCGAGCCGAGACCGGGTACTTGACCGATCTGATATCGCGCCGAGCCGTGGACTATGTGCATGCCGCGGCAGTGGACGTGGACGGCGGAAGGACCAAGCCCTTCTTCATGAGCCTGCACTACACCGCACCGCACTGGCCCTGGGAGTCGCGCGACGACGAAGCGGTGGCGCAGCAGGTCAAGGACAGCCTGTTCCACCTGCGCGGAGGCAACATCCGTACCTACCAGCGCATGATCCATCACATGGACGAAGGCATCGGCCACGTCGTCGAGGCGCTCAAGGCCACCGACCAGCTCGACCACACGCTGATCGTCTTCACCAGCGACAACGGCGGCGAGCGCTTCTCCGACTCCTGGCCGCTGGTGGGTGGCAAGATGGATCTGACCGAAGGCGGCATCCGCGTGCCCTGGATCGCCCATTGGCCGGCCGTCATCGCCCGTGGTGGGGTCAGCGAGCAGCCCTGCATGACGATGGACTGGTCGGCGACCATGCTGGACGCCGCGCGTGTGGCTGCGCACACCGACTACCCGCTCGATGGCGTGTCGCTGATGCCCTTGCTGCGCGACGCGACATACCGGTTCGCGCGCCCGATGTACTGGCGCATGAACCACCGCAACCAGCGCGCACTGCGCGACGGTGACTGGAAATACCTGCAGGTCGACAGCAACGAATACCTGTTCGACATCATGTGCGACGAGCGCGAACGCGCCAACCGCGCCAGCTGCGAACCGGAACGTCTTGCGCAGATGCGGGAGGCCTGGATGGCATGGAACGACGGCATGCCACCCATCCCCAGTGGTGCGAACGTCAGCACCGGATATTCGCTCAAGGACATGCCGCAACGCTGAATACCTCCGGCCCGCGGTGCGAACCCGCTGCACAGGATCACCACGCTCCTTCTCGTTCACTTCATCAACAACCCTCAGGAGACATCGCTCATGAAATCCCGCATTCGCCTCTTGCTGGCCCTGTCGCTCACGGCCTCGATGTCGATGGCCAGCGCGCAGAGCTACCCCGATCGCCCGGTCGAGCTCATCGTGCCGCTGACGGCCGGGTCGGGCGTCGACATCGCCGCGCGTGTCGTGGCCAAGCACCTGTCCGAGACATGGAAGCAGCCGGTCATCGTCAGCAACCGCCCGGGCGCCGGTGGCCTGATCGGCACCGAGGCCGTGGTCCGCTCCAAGCCTGACGGCTATACCTTGCTCGTGCAGTCGGCATCCCATGCAGCCAACCCGGCCATCTACAAGTCGCTGCCGTACGACCCGGTCAAGGATCTCGTCGACGTCAACACGCTGGGTTATGTTCCCTACGCGATGGTCACCGGCTCGGACGGCCCCTACAAGTCTGTCAAGCAGCTGGTGGACGCGGCCAAGGCCAAGCCGGACTCGATCACCTTTGCCTCGGCCGGCGTGGGCACCTCCACGCACATGGTCGCCGAACTGTTCAGCCAGATGGCCGGGACCAAGATGCGGCACATTCCGTACAAGGGCGGCCCGCCGGCGTTCCAGGACGTCATCGGCGGACAGGTCGATTTCTTCATTGCGGCGATGGACGCCGCGATGGGGCAGATCAAGAAGGGCGGTCGGCTCACGGCACTGGGTGTATCCAGCGCGGCACGATTGGATGCGGCGCCGGATATCCCCACCATCGCTGAGCAGGGTTTTCCCAAGTTCGAGATGAACCTCTGGTACGGCGTCTGGGCACCGGCCGGTACGCCGGACGCCATCGTGCGCAAGATCAACGCCGATATCAACACGGCCGTGCAGAGCGCTGAAGTCAAGGCGATCTTCGCCAAGTCCGGTGTGTCTGCCAATCCGATGAGCCCGGAAGCGTTCACGAAGTTCGTGCGGGAGCAGATGGCCTTGTTCAAGCAGATTGCGCAGCAGGCGAAGATCGAGCCGCAATGAAGCGGCGGGGCCGGCGACGGCCGCGCTGACCCGCGAGTAATGGCTCGGCTTAGCGTGCAACCGGGCACTACACGCCCTGTTGCACTGCGCGCCAGTTGTCTGAAAATCGGGTTTTGCGCGCTACGATGACGCGGTCGGAGCTGGAAATCTCCGGGCGACGCTGAAACCGCGGTCCGCCGCAGCACCCAGCAGCCGACCCTGCCGTCACGCCGCACCGACAGCCCGCTCACCATGATCCGCGCCGCCCGTCCCGACGAATGGCCCGAACTCTCCCGCCTGGCCCATGCGGCCAAGGCGTCCTGGGGGTATGCGGCCACCGACCTGGAAGCCTGGCGTGACGACCTGCGTTTCAGCGCGGCATCGATCCGCGAGCAACCGACCTTCGTCGTCGACGATCACGGCACGGTGCGCGCCGTGCTCCAGCTGGACACGCATGCGCGACCCTGGGAGATCGGCGCCTTGTGGGTCGACCCGGGCGCCATGCGGCAGGGCCACGGCCGAGCCTTGATGCGCCATGCCGCGGCCTTTGCGCTCGGCCGGGGGCAGGATGTGCTGGCCATCGACGCCGACCCGAACGCGGCGGCGTTCTACCGTGCGCTGGGGGCGCAGATCGTCGGGGAAGTGCCCGCGCCGGTCGTCGGCGATCCGCTGCGGGTGCGGCCGCAACTGGTGTTGACGCTGGCCGCCGCGGCAGCCAACGGGCGCGAGCCGGCGCTGCGGGTGTTGTCGCGCGCGCAGGCGCCGGTGCTGCAGGCGCTGTACGACGCCTGCGCCGACTATTTCGTGCACGCGCAGGGCGAAGCGGCGCCGGCCGACGCGGCGCTGGCCGAATTCGACGACCGGCCCGACGGCGTGCCGGCCGAGGCCAAGCTCGTGGTCGGCAGCCTGCAGCCCGATGGCACGTGCGCGGCGATGATCGAAGGCCTGCGTGACTACCCGCTGGCGGGTGTCTGGTACCTGGGCCTGATGCTGGTGCGGCCGGCACTGCGGTCGCAGGGTCTCGGCGCGGCCCTGGTGCGCCAATTCGAGGATATTGCCTGCGCGGCGGGGGCTGGCGAGATCCGCCTGTGCGTGTTCGATACACGGCCACGTTCGAGGGCGTTCTGGGAGCGCAACGGGTATCGCGTGTGTCGGGCGGTCCCGGTCACGCGTTTCGGTGCGAAGCGGCATGCGCGCACCGAACTGCACAAGATGCTGGACGGCAGCTGAACGGGACGCGGAGCCCGTTGACGCGCGACCCGTCCGAGCTTCAGTCCCGTCCGAGCGCCTTGTGTGCCAGCGCCAGGAAGGTCGCGCGCTCCGCGTCGGTCAGCGGCGCCAGGATCTCGGCCTGCAAGGCTTCGACCACTGGCCGGCTGGCGGCGAGCAGCTGCGCGCCGTCGGGCGTGAGATGCAGCTGGCGGGCCCGGCGGTCCTGTTCGCTGACGACGCGTTGCACCAGGCCTTTCTGCTCCAGGCGGTCGATCACGCCGCCGATGGTTGCGCGGTCGAAGCTGATGGTCGCGGCCAGCGTGGCCTGGTCGATGCCGCTCTGCCGGGCGATGGTGTCGAGCGCGGCGAACTGCACCGAGGTCAGGTCGAGGCCGGCGGCCTGGGTCTGTGCCAGGAAGACCTGTGTCGACTGCTGCTGCAGCCGCCGGATCAGGTGTCCGGCCATCTCGCTCATGTCCATGGGTGTCCTCCCGCGCCGCAGACCCGACCGATGATACGGGTAATGTCCGGCCGCTTGACGCATGTAATAAGTATACATACCATATGCATGCTTATCGTAAACCCGTGACCATCCGGCACCAGGAGACAACATGCAATACCACGTCAACGGATTCCAGCCCGGCGACCCCGATATCCAACCGGCGGCTGCGGGCTGCCGCCAGCCGGGCGACCCGTTGCCGGACACCGTGGACGTGTTGATCGCCGGCACCGGGCCGGCCGGCCTGTGCCTGGCGGCGCAACTGGCCCGGGTGCCGCAGATCCGCACCATGATCGTCGACCCCCGCCTCACGCCGATGGAAAAAGGTCAGGCCGACGGCATCAGCGTGCGCTCGATGGAGATGTTCCAGGCCTTCGGTTTCGGCGAGAAGGTCATGCGCGAGTCGGTCTGGATCAACGAGACCACGTTCTGGGCACCGGGCGTACAGGCGCCGCTCGAGCGGGTCGCACGCGTGCAGGACGTGCCCGACGGCATCTCCGAGATGCCGCACGTGCTGATCAACCAGGCGCGCGTGCACGACATGTTCCTGGGCGTCATGCGCAACGCGCCGACCCGGCTGGCGCCCGACTACGGCTGGAAGGTGGCCGACCTGACGGTCGACCCGCGGGCCACGTCATACCCGGTCACCGTCACGCTGGAGAACACGGCGCCGGGCACCGAGGGCCGGACCGCGACCGTGCGTGCCAACTACGTCATCGGCTGCGACGGCGCGCGCTCGACCGTGCGCCGCGCCATCGGCGGCGCCTTGCATGGCGACGCCGCGCACCAGGCCTGGGGCGTGATCGACCTGCTGGCCGTGACCGACTTCCCGGACTGGCGCATGAAGTCGTTCGTGCGATCGCAGGGCGACGGCATCCTGATGGTGTTGCCGCGCGAGGGCGGGCACCTGGTGCGGCTGTACGTCGAACTCGACCAGTTGTCGGAGACCGAACGCGCCGCCGACCGCGGCATGGATGCCGGCGACATCATCGCCAAGGCGCAGCGCATCTTCAGTCCGTTCACGCTGGACGTGAAAGAGGTCGTCTGGTGGTCGATCTACGAGATCGGCCATCGGCTGACCGACAAGTTCGACGACGTGCCCGAGGCCGAGGTGGCCACGCGCGCGCCCCGCGTGATGCTGGCCGGCGACGCCTGCCACACGCACAGCCCTAAAGCCGGCCAGGGCATGAACGTGTCGATGGGCGACACCTTCAACCTGGGCTGGAAACTGATCGCCGTGCTGACCGGCCGCGCCGACCCGTCGCTGCTGCACACCTATTCCGGCGAACGGCGCGCCGCGGCCAAGGGCCTGGTGGAGTTCGACCACAAATGGGCG
>JBFIDI010000391.1:0-5595 GCA_041581405.1 Burkholderiaceae bacterium | reverse complement strand
GGCCAGGTCCCAGCGCCCGACGGCGGGAACGATCCGGCGCAGCGGCAGCACCAGCCAGTCCGTCATCGCGAAGATCAGCGGGCCGATCGGATTGCCCGATCGCGCCGACAGCGGAACCCGGTGGTATTGCATGTACAGGCGCAGCAGGCACAGGCCGACCAGGAGGCCGGCGGCGATCTGCAGCAGGAAGGTGATGATCTGAAGAAACATGCGGTCCGGAAAAAGCGTTCGGCACTGGCGATAATAGTGGGGCCGTCCCAACCCGCAGGCCCGATCGGCGCTGCGGGTGGGCCAATATAACGCACTGCGCCACTGCGGGGATCGACCCCGCAGCCTGGTGGCAATCCTGAAACCATGATCAGCCGGCGTCAGCCCGTCTCCCCGGACGCTGCCCCGCACCCCCGTACCACTGCCATGTCCGACCAGCCCGCCTCCGACCCGATTCTTGACGACAACCAGCTGATCGCCGAGCGACGCGAAAAGCTCCAGGTCCTGCGCCAGCGTCAGGCCCAGGGCAAGGGCGTGGCCTTCCCCAATGACTTCAAGCCGGCGAACCACGCCGCCGCGTTGATGCAGGCGCACGAAGCACATTCCGCGGACGACCTGGCGGCGCAGCCGCACCAGGTCAGCATCGCCGGGCGCATGATGCTCAAGCGCGTCATGGGCAAGGCCAGCTTCGCCACGCTGCAGGACGCCACCGGCCGCATGCAGGTCTACGTCAAGGGCGAGGAAGTCGGTGCCGAGGTCTACGAGGACTTCAAGCACTGGGACCTGGGCGACATCGTCGCGGTCGAGGGGCGGATGTTCCGTACCCGCACCGGCGAGTTGTCGATCCACGCCAGCGCGGTACGCCTGCTGGCCAAGAGCCTGCGCCCGCTGCCCGACAAGTTCCATGGCGTGCATGACCAGGAGATGAAATACCGCCAGCGTTATGTCGACCTGATGATGGACGAGTCCACGCGCCAGCGCTTCGTGGCCCGCAGCCGTGCCATCAGCGGCATCCGCGAGTTCATGGTCGGCCATGGTTTCCTCGAGGTCGAGACGCCGATGCTGCACCCCATTCCCGGCGGCGCGAACGCCAAGCCGTTCACGACCCACCACAATGCGCTGGACCAGCAGATGTACCTGCGCATCGCACCCGAGCTGTATCTCAAGCGCCTGATCGTCGGCGGTTTCGAGCGCGTGTTCGAAATCAACCGCAGCTACCGCAACGAAGGCATCTCGGTCCGGCACAACCCGGAATTCACGATGATGGAGTTCTACGCGGCCTACTGGAACTACCGGGACCTGATGGACTTCACCGAGCAGCTGATCCGCGACGCCGCGATGAAGGCCGTCGGAACGCTGCAGCTGAGCTACGGCGGCAAGCCGGTCGACCTGTCCCAGACCTTCGAGCGGCTGACCATCGTGCAGGCCATCGCCCGGTACACCGACGCCGGCGACGGTGCGCACGACGAGAAATGGCTGCGCGCCGCGCTGCGCAAGCTGGGCAAGAGCGAGGACAAGGACCAGTTGTCCCGGCGCAGCCTGCCCAGCCTGCAGGTGATGTATTTCGAGGAAACCGTCGAACACCACCTGTGGCAGCCGACCTTCATCTGCGAGCATCCGGTGGAGATCTCGCCGCTGGCGCGCGCCAGTGACCAGAATCCGGCGGTCACCGAACGTTTCGAGCTGTACATCACCGGGCGCGAGTTCGGCAATGGCTTCAGCGAGCTCAACGACGCCGAAGACCAGGCCGCCCGGTTTCACGCCCAGGTCGAGGCCAAGGACGGCGGTGACGACGAGGCCATGTTCTACGACCACGATTTCGTGCGGGCGCTCGAATACGGCATGCCTCCCACCGGGGGTTGCGGCGTCGGCATCGACCGGCTGATGATGCTGCTGACCGACAGCCCCAGCATCCGCGATGTGATCCTGTTCCCGGCGCTGCGCCGGGAGTCCACCGGCCACTGAGGCCGCACATGGACCGCGCCGGCCTGCGCCCCCACGCCTTCGCCCTGGTGCTGGCCGCCGCGTTGCTGCCGTCCCATGCGCAGTCGCCATCGGCCGATCCGGCGCGCCTGAAGGCCGGCGCCGCGTCCGCGTCGGCTGTCGACCCGGCGGACGGCCTGAACCGGATCATCATCGGTTGGCAACCGGACAAGGTCCAGGCGGCATCGGCCGGCGGTTCGGCCACCCCGGCGCGGGACCCGGCCGAGCAGGTGCGGGCCCTGAACCGCGACCGTCGCCTGACGACCGACGCCGGCGAGCCGGTCGAACTGTCCTACCGTCGATCGGTATCGGATCGCACCCATGTGGCCATGACCCACCGGCGCATGAACCGCGCCGAGATCAGCGGCGTGGTCCGACGGCTGCGGCAGGATCCGCAGATCGCCTATGTCGAGATCGACGAGCGGGTCACGGCCCAGTTCACGCCGAACGACACCGCGTTTGCGGCGCACCAGTGGAGCATGCAGTCGCTGGCGGCCGGCGCCGGTGCCGGCAACTTCCCCGCAGCCTGGGACCGGGTCACCGGCGCCGGCGTGATCGTCGCCCAGCTCGACGGCGGCTTCCGTCCGCATGCCGACCTGTTCGCCAACATCTTGCCCGGCTACGACTTCATCAGCGCCGACCCCTCGGGCACGTTCGACACCGCCAACGATGGCGACGGGCGCGACAGCGACGCACGCGACCCCGGCGACTGGAGCGATCGCGGTGACTGCGCGCCCAGCAACTCGGGCTGGCACGGGACCCATGTCGCCGGCGTCATCGCGGCCGTCGGCAACAACAACAGCGGCGTTGCGGGCGCGGCGTTCGGTGCCAAGCTGCTGCCGATCCGGGTGCTGGGTGTCTGCGGCGGCTACGTATCCGACATCGCGGCGGGCATGCGCTGGGCCGTCGGCCTGCCGGTACCCGGTGTGCCGGCCAACACCCAGGTGGCCAAGGTGCTGAACATGAGCCTGGGCCGCTTCGGCTCCTGCTCGCAGGCGTTCCAGGGCGCGGTCGACGAGGTCCTTGCCGCCGGCAGTGTCGTCGTGGCCGCCACCGGCAACGACAGTGCCCGTGCCATCCTGCAGCCGGGCAACTGCACCGGAGTCATCGGCGTGACGGCCCATGCCGTGAACGGTGACAACGCCAGTTACGCCAACATCGGCCAGGGCACGGCCATCAGCGCGCCCGGTGGCGGATTCGGCGCCACGGTGGCCGGCGACGGCCGGCAGATCTACTCGACCAGCAACACCGGCCTGACGACACCGCAGGCGGACCGGCTCGAGCTCAAGCGTGGCACCAGCATGGCCACCGCCCATGTCTCCGGCGTCGCGGCGCTGATGTTCGAGGCCAAGCCGGCGATCACGCCGCAGGAGTTGTTCTCGCGACTGGTCAACGCGGCGCGGCCCCATCCCGTGGGTGGTTTCTGCGATGGCCTGCAGACCTGCGGCGCCGGTCTGCTCGATGCGGCACAGTCGGTGCAGGACGTGCTGGACGACGACGCACCGGTGGTGGCGGCACGCAGTTCGGCCGGCCTTGCCGCGCCGCGCGGCACCACCGTGCAACTGACGGGAACCGCGCTGGCGGGGCGACTCGGCATGGGTTTGCAGTCGACCTCCTGGACGCAGATCGCCGGCCCCGCCCTCGCGGTGAGCGGCGCCAACGGCAACAATGCGTCGTTTGTCGTGCCGGCCTCCGGCAGCAGCTTCAGCTTCCGCTTCCGCGCACTCGACATCAACGGCAAGAGCGCCCATGTCGACCTGACCGTTCCGGCCAACAACACGGCGCCCGTGATCACCCCGATCGGTACCCGGTTCGTGTTCGAGGGCGAGTCACTGAGCTTCAGTGTCAGCGCGACCGATGCCGAGGGTGACGCCATCACCTTCGTCGCCAGCACCTTGCCGCGCGGTGCCACGTTCGACGCGAGTACCGGCACCTTTCTCTGGAACAACGCCAACCCGCTGGGCAGCTACAGCGTCGGCATCACGCCCAGCGACGGCTTGCTCAGCGGCGAAACGGTTTACGTCGGCATCGTGGTCGTCGCCCCGGGTTCGGGTGGCGGCGGCGCCACCCAGGGCCTGTGGTGGCTGCTGACGGGATCGGCAACGTTGCTGGGGCTGGGGTCCCGGCAACTGTGGCGGCGCCGTGCGCTGCGGCGCGCCGGTACGCCCCGCGCAGGCCACCGGCCCGCTACCCCGGCCTGATCCGGCAAGCGCGGCGACGCCACGCCGCGCCCGGTTCGTCAGGGAATGCGGTCGAGCGACTGCATGTAATGCGGATGCACCATCAGCGCATCCCAGTCCAGCGCCGGAGACGTCGGCAACAGGTCCAGGCGGCGCTGCTCGCTGGCCGGGCGGGCCTGCCACAGTCCGACGGCCGCCGCCTGCTCCATGCCGGAGATCCACGCGTCGATGGCCGTATTGCCGTCCAGGCACTGGTTGCACAGCAGCACCATGTCGCAGCCCGCACCCAGCGCAGCCACCGCGGCCTGGCAGAAATCCACGTCCCGTCCGTCGATCATGCGCGCACCCGCCATGCTCAGGTCGTCGCTGAACACCGCGCCCGCAAATCCGAGCTGGCCGCGCAGGATGTCCTCCAGCCAGCGCGACGAAAACCCGGCCGGGCGCGTGTCGACCTTCGGATACACGACGTGGGCCGGCATCACGCTCGCCAGGGTCGTGCCCAACCAGTCGTACGGCGCCGCGTCCTGGGCCAGGATGGTCTTGAGGCCGCGCTTGTCGAGCGGAAGATCGGTGTGCGAATCGGCCGCCGCGAAACCGTGGCCGGGGAAGTGCTTGCCGCAGTTCGCCATGCCGCTTTGCAACAGGCCGTGCATCAGGCTCTTGGCCAGCAGGCTGACGACGGCCGGCTCCCGTGCAAAGGCCCGGTCTCCGATCACGCCGCTAGGGCCGTGGTCCAGGTCGAGCACCGGCGTGAAACTCATGTCGACGCCGCAGGCGCGCAGTTCGGCGCCCAGCACGTAGCCGCAGGCGGTCGCGGCGCGCGTGGCACGCATGGCACTGGTCTGCGGGTCGGTCCGGCCATCCCCCGCCCAGATCCGGCCCAGTTCCCGCATCGGCGGGAGGTGGGTGAAGCCGTCGGTGCGAAAACGCTGTACCCGCCCGCCTTCATGGTCGACCATGATCAGCAGGTCGGCACGCACGCGCTTGATGGCGCGGCACAAGGCCGTCAGTTGCGCACGGTCGGCCCAGTTGCGACCGAACAGCGTCACGCCACCCACGAGCGGATGCTGCAGGCGCTTGCGGTCGGTGGCCGTGAGCACGAGCCCGGGAACGTCGATGATCAGGGGGGCATGGAGGGGCATGGTCGATTCCACAGGACAGGATTTGAAGGGGCCCGGCGCGCAGTGGCGCCGGCTCAATGCGTGGTGGTCTCGACCACGCAGAAACTGGCGGCGTATTCGCTTTCGTCGGTGACGCTGACGTGCACCTGCAGGCCCTGCGACTCGAACCAGCGCTTGAGTTCGCCGTGCAGCACGATGACGGGTTTGCCGGCGTTCGGATGGCCCGCCGGCTGCTTGGCGATCTCGCACAATCGCCAGGTCATGGGCATGCGCATGCCCAGGCCGACCGCCTTGCTGAAGGCCTCCTTGGCGCTGAAGCGGGT
>JBFIDI010000390.1:0-5605 GCA_041581405.1 Burkholderiaceae bacterium | reverse complement strand
GCGGGTCGGCACGCTGCGCGACCTTCTGCGCGGTCGCGTTCGCATGGCCCAGGCGCGCGTCGATCCGTTTCGCCGCGCCCTTGCGCCAGACGTCGAGCGCCACCGAATCCCCCGGCGTTGCCAGGCTGATGATGGCCGGCAGGTCGCCCGACGAGCGGATCACGGTGCCGTCGACCGAGCGGATGATGTCGCCGGTCTGCAGGCCGGCCTTGTCGGCCGGGCTGCCCGATTCCACCGACGCGACCAGCGCGCCTTCGGGCCGCTCGAGCTTGAACGAGTCGGCCAGCGCCTGGTTCACCTCCTGGATCGTGACGCCGAGCCGCGCGTGTTCGACCTTGCCGGTGGCGACGATCTGGTCCTTGACCTTGAGCGCCAGGTCGATCGGGATCGCGAACGACAGGCCCTGGTAACCGCCGGTGCGGCTGTAGATCTGCGCGTTGATGCCGACCACCTCGCCGCGGGTGTTGAACAGGGGGCCGCCCGAATTGCCCGGGTTCACGGCCACGTCGGTCTGGATGAAGGGCACGGCGCTGTCGTCGGGCAACGAGCGACCCTTGGCGCTGACGACGCCGGCGGTGACCGTGTTCTCGAAGCCGAACGGCGCACCGATGGCCAGCACCCATTCGCCGACCTGCAGGTCCTGGATGCGACCGGTGGTCACCGTGGGCAGGTCCTTGGCATCGATCTTGAGCACGGCCACGTCGGTCTTGGCGTCCGAGCCCAGCACCTTGGCGCTGTATTCGCGCCGGTCGGTCAGCTTGACCGTGACCTGCTCGGCGTCGCGCACGACATGGGCATTGGTCAGGATGATGCCGTCGGCGCTGACGATGAAGCCCGAACCCTGGCCGCGGGTCGGCATCTCGCGCGGCAGGCTGCCTTGCGGGCCGGGCTGGAAGCGGCGGAAGAACTCGAAGAACGGGTCGTTGCCGAACGGGTCGGCACTGCGACCGCCACGGGACGCCGCGGGTTGGTCCGAGGTCCTGGTGGTTCCGGTGACGCTGATGTTGACGACTGCCGGCCCGTTCTGGGCCGTGATGCGCGAGAAGTCGGGCAGGGCCATCGGCGTGGCGGCCGCCGTGGCCGGTGCGGCCGCGGCGACGGCGTTGGCGGCATGGGCCGGGGTCGTGTATTGCAGCGCGGTGACGCCGGCGCCGCCGACGATACCGGCGGCGGCCAATGCCAGCACCAGACGCGAAGGTGAGAGTGAAGACAGTTTCATGGCGACTCCTTGTACGGGAAGTTGGAATGCCATGACTATGCGTCCGTGGTCTTAGACGAGTCTTAATCGGGGGCCTGGCGGGTGGGCCGCGCCGGCGTACGACGCCCGTGTCAGGCCGCGGGCGCGGGCGGGAAGACCAGTGAAGCCTGCAGGCCGCCGAGCTGGGCCGACGTGCCCAGCGTCAGGCTGGCGCCGTGGCGCTGGGCGATCGCCCGGGCGATCGACAGGCCCAGTCCGCTGCCCGCGGCCTGCGGGTCGGTGCCCCGCACGAAACGTCCGAACACGCGTTCGCGCTCGTTGTCGTCGATGCCCGGGCCGGAGTCCTCGATCGACAGCGCGGGGTGGGTATCGCGCAGGCCCGACGCGACCTGCACGCGACCGCCGGGGGGCGTGTACTTGATCGCGTTGTCGAGCAGGTTGCGCAGCAGGATCGACAGGCTGTCCGCGTCGCCGTCGATAAAGGCCGGTGCCGACTCGCCGCACGACAGCGCGATCGAGCGTTCGCGCGCGAACGGCTGCATCTCGTCGACGGTCTGCTGCGCCAGCCGGCCCAGCTCCAGCCGCCGGTGCTGCGCCGGTTCCTGCTGCGATTCGTGGCGCGCCAGCAGCAAGAGTTGCTGCATCAGCCGGATCGCCCGGTCCACGCCCTGGTTGAGCCGGGCCACGGCCTGCTGTTGCGTCTGCGGGTCGTCCGAGCGCCCCAGCGACTGGGCGTGCAGCTTCAGTGCCGTCAGCGGCGAACGCAGTTCGTGTGCGGCGTTGGCGACGAAGGCGCGCTGCGCGTCGAAACTCGCGTGCAGCCGGTCGAATAGCAGGTTGATCTCGCGCACCAGCGGCTGGATCTCGTCGGGCAGGCCGGTGTCGGGCAGCGGCGTCAGGTCTTCCGCGGCACGGGCGGCGACCTGCCGGCGTGTCTGCTCCAGCGGTCGCAACGAGCGGTTGATGATCCACCACAACGCCAGCATCAGCAGCGGCGCGATCAGCGCCAGCGGCATGACGGCGCGCACCGCCAGCGCCCGTGCCCGCGCCAGCCGGTCGTCCATGTTCTGCGCGATCTGTATCGTCTGCAGCGGCGTCTGCACCGAATACACGCGGTAGGACACTCCGTTCTGCGTCACGTCGGCGAAGCCGAGCACGGCACGGGGCGGCAACACGATGCGGCTGGACTGGAACACATGGCGGCCGTCGGCGCTCCAGATCTGGATCACGTAGTCCTGTGCCGCGTCCAGTGGCGGCGCGTCGAACGGGAGGTTGGGCAGGGCCGGGCCGCCCAGCAGGCTGTTGGCCATCTGCTGCAGGTGATAGTCGAACAAGGTGTCGGCCTGCGCCAGCGCGCTGCGGTAGGCGGAGATGCCTTGCAGCAACGCGCCGAGCAGGATGGCCACCGAGACCGAGACCAGCAGCCGCCGGCGCAACGAATGGCGTGTGGCGGCCTTCATGGCGCATCGTCCCGCGGCATGGTGTAGCCGAGGCCGCGTACCGTCTCGATCACCGCGTTGCCGAGTTTCTTGCGCAGGCCGTGGATGTAGACCTCGACCGCATTGCTGCTGACCTCGTCCTTCCAGCCATACAGCTTGTCCTCGATCTGCGCACGCGAATACACGACGCCCGGGCGCGCCATCAGCACCTCGAGCACGGCCCACTCGCGCGCCGACAGCTGGATCGGCGTGGGCGCCGCACCATCGGGCGACAGGCGCAGCGCCTCGTGCGTGATCGGGTTGAGCCGCAGGCCGTGGATCTCGCGTACCGAGTCGGCCTGCCCGTGGCTGCGACGGATCAGCGCGCGGATGCGCGCCAGCAGCTCGTCCAGGTCGTAGGGCTTGAGCACGTAGTCGTCGGCGCCGGCATCGAGCCCGGCGATGCGGTCCTGTACCGCGTCGCGGGCGGTGACGATCAGGACCGGTGTCGTGTTCCGGCGCGCGCGCAGGCGGCGCAGCACCTCGACGCCGTCGAGCCGCGGCAGGCCCAGGTCGAGCAGCACCAGGTCGAAGTCCTCGCTGCCCAGCACGCTGTCGGCCGCGGCACCGTCGCGCACCCAGTCCACGGCGAAACCCTCGGCGCGCAACACGTCGCGCACCGCCTCGCCGATCATGGTGTCGTCTTCAACCAGCAGCAATCGCACCCGTCGGGCTCCTGTCGGATCGTCCAGCGCCTATTGTGGCGCGCCGCCGCCGGGCCCGGCTGAAGCGGCGCTTAAGGCCGCCGCCCCCAGGCCCGGTGCCGGCCGGCTCGTGCTCAGTCGATGCGCACGTCGATCCGGCGCGGCTGTGCCGCGGCGATCTTCGGGATGCGCAGGCGCAAAACGCCCTCCTTGAGTTGCGCATCGATGGCCTGGCTGTCGAGTTCGCGGCTCAGCGCGAAGCCGCGCCGATACCGCGGGGCGCGGACCTCGGCAAAGCTGGCGTTGAGGCCTTGCGGTTCCTGCAGCGCGATCTCGCCTTCGAGCGTCAGGCTGTTGCCTTCGACGCGGATGTCGAGCTTGTCGCGCGGCACGCCCGGCATGTCGGCCAGCAGCGTGATGCCGCGGCTGTCCTCGATCACGTCGACACGGGGCAGCAGGTAGCCGCCTTCGTTGCGCTGGCGCGCGGCCGTCCCGGCGTCGTCGGTACGGGTCACGGTGGTGGTGGTGGTGTCGTTCATGGTGTCGTCCTCCCGGTGTCAGGCAATGGCGATGCGTTTGGGTTGCAGCGACTCGCGCCGGCCGATGCTGATGTGCAGCACGCCGTCGCGGTACCGCGCGTCGACCTTGTCCGGATCGATGTCCTCGGGCAGGCTGATGGTGCGGCGGAAACGCCCGCTGAACCGCTCCTGGCCATAGACGTTCGTCGTGTCGTCAGCATCGTCGGGCCGCCCGCTGGCGCGTTCGCCGGCGACGGTCAGCAGGCCGCGGTCCAGCGTGACCTCGGTCTTGTCCGGGTCGATGCCCGGGGCAAACGCGAACACGTCCACGCTCTGGGGGGTCTGGCCGACATTGAGACTGGGGAAACTGTTGCCGGCCACGGCGCGAATGCCGCGTGGCCCGTCGCCCTGGGACAGCAGGGCGTCCAGATCCCTGCGCACCCGGTCGAAATCCGCGAACAGCCCGCCGGGGAAGTTCAACAACGATTCATACATGGTGGGTCCTCCGTCAATCAGGGGGCCCGGCCATCGGGCCCGAGTCGACTACATGGAGGCGAGGGCGGGTGTTTCAAGACTGCCGGCCCGTGCGCGCGCGCCGGCGCGCCACGGGCCCGGGCGAGAACACGATCAGGGGGCGTCGATGCCGATCAGGTCGGCCAGCGCCGGAGTTTCCATGGAGCCGCCCCGGGTCACCTGCTGGCCGGTGCGCGCATTCTTGACGATGGTGAACGGCACGCCTTCGAGGCCCAGGTTGTTGAACAGCGCGGTGTTCGCCGCAACCGCCTGCTTGGCCTCGTCGGTCACGCTGGACGAGGTGCCGATGCCGCCTTGCTGGGCCAGCAGCGAGATCTCGTGTTCGGTCATGGCCTGCACCGGATCGGCCGCCGACAACAGGGTCGCGCCCTGGGCCGAGCTGGTCGGGTTGATCAGGCCGACCGGGATCCAGACGAAACGCACCTTCTTCTGCAGCGGCAGCGACGCGTTCCACAGGTGGCCGCAATGCGGGCACTGCGGGTCGAAGAACACGTAGGCGACCATGGCACTCATCATCGAGCCGGCCGTGAAACCCTTGGCCTCGTTGGCCACGATCTCGAGCGAGATGGTGCGCCGGGGCTGCTCGGCGGGGCCGCCCGACGACGTGGACGTTTCGTCGCTCTTGGAACAGGCGCCGAGGCCCAGGACGGCGGCCGACAGGCCGGCCAGCAGGAAGTGTTTGCGTTGCATATGGGAATGGATTCCGGTTCGGGATGGGATGGATCTGACCCGCAGTGTGAGCGGGCCAGGCGCAAAAAGTTTCTCAGGCCAGGCGTTGACGGTGGCGTTCGATCTGGGCCTGCACCTGCCGCGGTGCCGTGCCGCCCTGGATGTTGCGTGCCTGCAGCGATCCGCGCAGGCTCAGCACCTCGAAGACATCCTCCTCGATGTGGGCATTGAAGCCCTGCAGTTCGGCCAGCGGCAACTCGGACAGGTCGACGCCCTTGGCGATGGCCGACTTGACCGCATGCGCCACCGTCTCGTGGGCATCGCGGAACGGCAGGCCCTTGCGCGTCAGGTAGTCGGCCAGGTCGGTGGCGGTCGCGTAGCCGCGGCGGGCGGCGCGCTCCATGGCCTCGGGCCGCACCGTGATGCCGGGCACCATGTCGACGAAGATGCGCAAGGTGTCCTTGAGCGTGTCGACGGTGTCGAACAGCGGCTCCTTGTCTTCCTGGTTGTCCTTGTTGTAGGCCAGGGGCTGGCCCTTCATCAGCGTGATCAGGCCCATCAGGT
>JBFIDI010000389.1:0-5615 GCA_041581405.1 Burkholderiaceae bacterium | reverse complement strand
GCCGGCGCCGGCGGGACGATGATGGTGAAGTTCCTGGCATGCCTGTGCGCGGTGGCCGCGGCGGCACTGGTCAGCCACTATCCGCTCGCTCCGCTCGCGCTGGGTGCGGCGCTCCTGTGTTACGCAGGTCTTCTGATCCGCTTTCCCACGATCTGGCTGCTGGTCATCCCGGCGCTGCTGCCCGTGCTGGATCTGGCGCCATGGACCGGCTGGCACTTTATCGACGAATTCGATGCATTCGTGTTCGTCACCCTGGCGGTCGGCCTGTGGCGGCTGCCGGGCAAGCCATCACAGACAGGTTCGTCGTCCATGATCGCCTGGCTTGCGCTGGCCGGATTCTGTGCGTCGTTTCTGTTCAGCGCCGTGTACGGGGCCATGCCTTTTGCGCCACCAGACGCCAACGCGCTTGGCAACCCCTACAGCCCTTATTCCGGACTGTCCATGGCCAAGGCCATGGTGCTGGCTGGCGGACTCGCGCTCATGCTCGGCCGGCACAACGCAGCAGGACACGACTGGAAACCCATGTTGGCCGCCGGCATGGTAGCGGGCCTGGTCGGCGCCAGCGGTTCGGTCGTGGTGGAGCGGCTCGCGTATGCCTCCCTGGCCGACTTTGCCGCGCCGTATCGAGCGGTCGGCCTTTTCTCCACCATGCAGACCGGTGGAGCCCACCTGGATGCCTACCTGCTGTTCGCGTTGCCTGTCGCCGCCGTCGTCGGCCTGCAAGGGCGGCGCCGATGGCAACGCGTCCTGGGCGTGGTCGCGCTCGTCCTGGGTACCTATGCGGTGACGGTCACCTTCTCACGCGCGTCCATTGCCGCACTGGGACTGGAAGCCCTCGTACTGGCCGCCTCCGTTGCCTGGTACGCGTCTCGACGGGCCAGCACGGGATCGACGGGCCATGCGCTGACCTTGGCCAGCCTCGCGCTGCTCGTCGCCGTTGTCGCACCGGGCGTGCTGGGCACGTTCATGCAGAACCGGATCGCCGCGACCGGCGCAGACATGCAGACCCGCACCAGCCACTGGCGCGACTCCTACGCCATGATGACGGACAACCTGCATACCGCCCTGTTCGGCATGGGGGTGGGCAGCTTTCCCAGGACCTACCAGATGCTGGGCCCGGAGTCGTTGCGGCCCGCGGCGCACCGGTTCACGACCGAATCGGGCAACACGTTCCTGCGCATCGGCAACGGTGCCACGCTCTATGTGGAGCAGATCGTGCCGGTAACCCCTCGGGAAACCTACACCGTGAAGCTGCGCGCCAGGGGGCGGGGACAGGACAGCACGGTACACGTGCTGCTGTGCGACCGCACCTTGCTCCAGGGCTACGGATGCCAGTCCGCCACGTTCAGCTGGACCGGTGAACCCGACGTCTGGAAGTCGTTCGAAGCCACGTTGAATGCCGGCACCGTCGGCGAGAACCCGCTTCGCACCTCCAAGTTGTCCTTGCAAAATGCCAGCCGGACGGCATCCGTCGACCTGGACAACGTCGCACTGCTCGACCAGGGCGGCGTCGACCGCCTGGAAAACGGCGACTTCCAGTCAGGCGCCGACCGCTGGCATTTCAGTTCGCCGTTCAATCACCTTCCCTGGCACATCAAGAACGTCTGGCTTGAAGTCCTGTTCAACCAGGGCTGGGTCGGGCTGTTGCTGTTCAGCGCGCTGATTGCGTCAACGACGATTCGGCTCTCCCGTCGCCTGCTGCACGCAGATGTGACAGCCACCGCTCTGCTCACCTCCTTGCTCGGGCTGCTCGTGGTCGGCGCGTTCGACAGCATCCTCGACGCGCCCCGACTGGTCTTGATGGTGACGCTGGCCATGGCCACGTCCGTCATCGTCTGCCAGCGACCGACCCGGCATCGGTCCACCACCGCCACGCCACCAGGGGAAATCGCCGCACCAGTGCCGCAAGCGACATACGTTGCGGCGGCACCCAGCCGCCTGCGACCGGTCCATGTCCAGGCCCCGATCGCCGCCACCGGTTTCAAGGGCAGGTCATGGCGCGCGAGCGCACTGCACGTGCTCGTGCTGGCCGTGCTCGTCGCCGTGCTGACGCGCCTGCCGTTCGTCCCGTACAACGTCCGCGAATTGCTCAATCCCTTTCATCCGGTTGTCGCACCGGTATTGCTGGCGATCGCCGTGTTCTGGGTGTTCGGATTTCCCGCCTGGCTGGTACGGTGGCTGGCGGGACACCGGTCCCGCTTTGTCGCCTTTCCGCCCGTGATCCTCCTGTACGGCCTGGTGGGCTGGGTGAGCTTGCGGTACGCCGTCCTGCCGGAGTCCATCCACGACGTGGTCGGTTCACCGGTACTCGACTGGCCCTGGGATACGGAAATCATGGCCCGCCTGATCACCTTGCTGAGCACGATCGGCACGCCTTTGATGGTCGGCGCCCTGCTGGCGACCGCGCTGAACGCGGAACGTGTCGGCAGTGCGCCTGTGTGGCTGGCGCTTTTCGTTGCGTTGCTGTTCCCGCTCCAGTACGCGGTCATCGTGACCTGGGCCGGCACCGACAACCTGACGGAACTGATGGCGTCCGACGCCAGCATCGGCGCCTTCGCCCTGCTATTCCTTTACATGGTGCTCGTGGCAACGGTTGGTTCCTTGCTGGCCGCGCTGCGCCGGCGCGGCGGCCGGACCCGCGTCACCGTGGCGGCCACGGGCCTGGTGCTGTCCTTGCCACTGGGCTACCTGTTGCTGCAGTCCGGCACGGAGCCCGTCCTGATCAAGCAAGGCCAGGTGTTTTCCGCCATGCAGTTCATGTTCAGTACGGATCGCACGCAATATGCCTCCGGTGTCGATCTGTTGGCGCGCTTCGCGGTGTTTCACCTGCTGTTTGTCGGCATGGTGGCATGGACCCAATCGGTCTTCTGGCAGCCGATGGCGGACAAGCGGCCCGCCGACAAGATGGCCGACGACATGCGTGCAAGCAACCAGGGGACACCGCCACCATGATCAGCCGCAGAGCCTTCGCTGTCGCACAGGCATGCCTGGCCACCGGCACGGGGTACGCCGCCAAGGCATCGGCCCTCGCCTCACCGGCGACCATCTTGCAGGTCGGCCCACGGCGCCTTGTCAAGACGCTGAAACATGCCGCGCGCGTGGTGAAGCCCGGCACCGTGGTGGAGGTCGATGCTGGCACCTACATGGGAGACGTTGCGGTGTGGACGCAACCCGACGTCTCGCTGCACGCAGTCGGTGGTCGGGTTCGCCTGGTCGCCAACGGCGCGGCAGCCGAGGGCAAGGGAATCTGGGTGGTTCGTGCGCCACGCATGCATGTGACGGGTTTCGACTTCGAGGGAGCACGAGTGCCCGACCGCAATGGGGCCGGCATCCGGCTGGACAGGGGCTCATTGCGGGTTCGCGACTGCCGGTTCCTGTACAACGAGATGGGTCTGTTGACCAACAACGACCCGACATCCACGCTGGATGTGGAGGGCTGCGAGTTCGGCTTCAATCAGCGTCCCGATGGCCATAACCACAATCTGTATGCCGGGCGGATCGCAAGCCTGTCGGTGACGGGCAGCTACTTTCATCACGCGCGCACCGGCCATCTGCTCAAGAGTCGTGCGGCCGTCAACGCGATTCGCTACAACCGGTTGACTGACGAGGCCGGCGGTACCGCCAGCTACGAACTCGAATTTCCCGATGGCGGACTGGCCGTCGTGCTCGGAAATATCATCGGCCAGTCCTCCGATACGCAGAACCGGCACATGATCTCGTTCGGCGCAGAGTCCTACCGCTGGACACGCAATGCGCTGTACCTTGCGCACAACACCTTGATCGACCCGCTGGCATGGGGAGGGATATTTCTACGGGTCGCGCGCGGCGCGACCACCGTGATGGCGGTCAACAACCTGCTGGTGGGGCGCGGCAGCATCGATACCTCCGGAGAAGTCGACTTTCGCAACAACCTGCATGCAACCGCCGAGGACTTCGTGGACATGTCCCGATACGACTGCCGGCTTCGCAGCAGTTCGCACTTGATCGGTCGCGCAGCAGAGGTGGGCCAGGTCGGCGGCACGTCGCTGCAACCGACGGCCGAATACCGCCATCCCCGTATGGTGCAGGCACTCGAGAACGTCACGCATAATCCGGGGGCAACCCAAAGCGCCGCCTAGGCTGCACTTGCCCCAATTTGCCCATTCATTTGCATGCTGGAATCCACCCAACCGCTCATCTCCGGTCGTCCCACGTTCTCCGATCAAGCACTGCGCGCCTTGGCCAATAGTCAGGGCGACCTGGCCGCCTGGCGCGAAGCCATGCAGGGGAACCCCGCAAAGACCGCATCGGAAACAGTTGGAGATTTTGCGGTCGGCATGCATAACCCGGACGGGACCGCATTCATTGCCGTCGACCGCTTTGCCACCCACCCGTTGTGTTATCGGGTCAAGGACGGACGACTTCACTTTGCCAGCCGCGCCGATGCGCTGGCCGATGAGCAGCCGGAGATCGACGCTCAAGCCATCTTCGACTACCTATATTTCCACATGATCCCGGCGCCGCGCACGATCTACAAGGATGTGTTGCGCCTGCCGCCGGGTCACTGCGGAACCTTTGCCAACGGCACGTTGACGATTACCCCATATTGGCGCCCGACTTTCTCCGAACCGAAAAATCCGTCCTTCGACGACCTCAAGACCGAGTTCAGGGACCTGCTGGCAGTCGCCGTCGGCGAGCAGGTTCACGGCGACAAGGCCGCGTGTTTTCTCAGTGGCGGCACGGACAGCAGCACGGTGGCGGGCATGGTCGGTGTGGCGACGGGCCAGGCCGCGGCGACATATTCGATCGGATTCGATGCCCAGGGCTACGACGAGATGGAGTTCGCACGACTCGCATCGCGGCATTTCAAGACCGAGCACCACGAATATTATGTGACTCCGGACGACCTGGTGCGCGGCATTCCTGCGGTCGCCGCATCGTGTGACCAGCCCTTCGGCAACTCGTCCCTGCTGCCGGCGTATTACTGCGCCAAGATGGCACGTGACGATGGCGTCGACCGGATGCTGGCCGGCGACGGTGGCGACGAACTGTTCGGCGGGAATTCCCGCTACGCCAAGCAGCGTGTCTTCGGCTGGTACCAGTATGTGCCAGGCCTGGTCCGCTCAACCGTGATGGAGCCATTGCTCAAGACCCGCGCGGCCAACAGCTTCGTGCTGACACGCAAGGCCGGAAGCTACGTCGAACAGGCCGGCGCGCCCATGCCCGACCGGTTGCAGTTGTACAACCTCGTCATGCGGCTCGGCTTCGACGACGTCCTGACTCCGGAATTGCTGGCTCGGATCGACACCACTGCCCCCCTGCAACTTCAGCGCGATATCTGGCACAACGTCAGCGACTGCACGGACCTCAACAGGGAACTGGCGTTCGACTGGCGCTTCACGCTTGCGGACAGCGACCTTCCGAAAGTGCGGTATGCAACGGAATTTGCCGGTGTCTCGGTTGGCTTTCCAATGCTGGACAGTCGCTTGCTCGACTTTTCGCTCAAGCTTCCCACCGAGTACAAACTCAAGAACCTGACGCTGCGGTGGTTCTTCAAAGAAGCCCTGCGAGGTTTTCTGCCGGACGAGATCATCGCCAAGAAGAAACAAGGGTTCGGACTGCCGTTCGGCGTCTGG
>JBFIDI010000388.1:0-5620 GCA_041581405.1 Burkholderiaceae bacterium | reverse complement strand
GGTGACGGTCAGCACCAGGTCGGTGGCGGTCACGCCTTCGCGCAGCTGGCCGGTCATCTCGAAACCGACCACGTCGGGCGTCAGGAAATACACCGGCTGGCCGAGCATCGCCGCCTCGGCCTCGATGCCGCCCACGCCCCAGGCCACGACGCCGATGCCGTTGATCATCGTCGTGTGGCTGTCGGTACCCACCAGCGTGTCCGGATAGACGACACCGTCACGTGTCTTGTGCACGCCGCGCGCCAGGTACTCCAGGTTGACCTGGTGCACGATGCCGAAACCCGGCGGCACGACGCGGAAGGTGTCGAAGGCCTGCATGCCCCACTTCATGAACTCGTAACGCTCGCGGTTGCGCTGGAACTCGATCCGCATGTTCAGGTCGAGCGAGTTCTTCTTGCCGTAATGGTCGACGGTGACCGAGTGGTCGACGACCAGATCCACCGGCACCAACGGCTCGATGCGCTTGGGGTTCTTGCCAAGGCGCACCGCCACGCTGCGCATCGCGGCCAGGTCGGCCAGCAGCGGCACGCCGGTGAAATCCTGCAACACCACGCGCGAGACCAGGAACGGGATCTCGTCGCTGCGCGCCGCGTTCGGCGCCCAGTTCGCGAGCTGGGCGACGTGGTCCTTCGTGACCCGCTTGCCGTCGCAGTTGCGCAGCACCGACTCGAGCACGATGCGCAGCGAGACCGGCAGGCGCTTGACGTTCGGGAACTTGCGCGCCAGTGCGGGCAACGAGAACAGCGCGGCGGACTTGCCGGACGGCGTCGTGAAGGACTTGCGGGTGGTGGCGAAAGCATGGGTCATGGTGTTCTTCTCCTATTGCGCAATGGCGTTTGTCGTCATTCTGACAGGCAGCGCCCGCGCTGTCGCGCCCGCCGTCAATCCACGCACGTAGGTATCGAGTACCTGCAGTCCGGTGACCTGCAGGTCGAAGGCCTGGGGATCGAGCATCCAGTTGTATAACAGGCCGTCCATCAGCGCGTGCAGCCCCGCCGCGGCCACGCGTGGCGAGGGTTGGGCTCCGATCTGTCCGCGTCGGGCCGCCAGCGCCAGCATGCGCTCCACGTCGATCAGGTGCGCGGCGCGCGACGCGATGCGGCGCTCGCGCACCGCATGCATGTCACCGATGTATTCGACCTTGTGCATCGCGATATCCAGCACCCGCTGCACCCGCGTGTCACGCACCAGCTGCGCCAGCACGTCGCCGATGCCGCAGCGCAGGGTCACCAGCGGATCGGTGTCTTCGTCGGCGTCCCCGTGGTTCAGCGTGCATTCCAGCGGCAATACGACCCGCTGCAGGATCGCCTCGAACAGATCGGCCTTGTTCTGGAAATGCCAGTAGATCGCACCCCGGGTCAGTCCGGCAGCCTGCGCGATCTCCTGCAGCGACGTCGCAGACACGCCCTTGCGCTGGAACACGCACTCCGCGGTGTCCAGAATCAGCTCGCGCGTGGCCTGGGCGTCCTGCTTGGTCCTGCGTACCATCGTGGTCAACCTCCTTCTTTCATACATACATTCTCGCATGTATGTATACTCGCGCACTTGTTCTGCCGCAAACAACGGTGCCGCTGGCCGGCTTTGGCCCCAGCGTTCACCCCGGTTGCCTTGGCAACCGATACTGCGACCCAGGCCAGATCCGATCACCGAAACCCTGACCGTGCCAGCCGGCCCGAACCGGTCCGCGGCCCCGAAAGAAAACCATGTCGTCGACACCCCTGCTGCGCGCGCGCGCGCAAAGAATCCGTGTTCCCCACGCCCGCACCGCCGCCGCCACGCTGGCACTGGCGCTGTTGCTGGCCGCCTGTGGCGCCAAGCAGGATGCGGCGCCCGGAGCCGCGGGCGCCGGCGGCCCCCCCAAGATGCCGCCGGCCGAAGTGGGCGTGGTCACCATGCAGACACAGGACGTGGCGCTGCAAAGCGAGTTGCCCGGCCGGGTCAGCGCGGTGCGCGTGGCACAGGTGCGCGCGCGGGTCAACGGCGTGGTGCTCAAGCGGCTGTTCCGTGAAGGCAGCGACGTCAAGGCGGGCCAGCCGCTGTTCCAGATCGATGCGGCCATCTACCAGGCCGCGGTCGACAGCGCCCAGGCGGCGCTGGCCAAGGCCCAGGCCAACCTGGCCCAGACGACGGCCATCGCCGAACGTTACAAGCCCCTGGTCGCGCTCAATGCGATCAGCCAGCTCGACTACAGCAACGCGCAGTCGGCACAGCGGCTGGCCGACGCCGATGTCGCCAGCGCCAAGGCGGCGCTGCAGACGGCACGCATCAACCTCGAGTACGCCACGGTGCGCGCCCCGATCTCCGGGCGCATCGGCCAGTCGCTGGTCACCGAGGGCGCACTGGTCAGTGCCCTCGAGGCCACGCAGATGGCGCTGATCCAGCAGACCGGCACGGTCTACGTGAACTTCACCCAATCCAGCGGCGACGTGTTGCGCCTGCGCAAGGCGATGGCCAGCAAGCAGCTGCGCGGCGCCGGCAAGGACGGCACGGCGGTGCGTATCGTGCTCGAGGACGGCTCCGTGCTGCCGCGCACCGGACGGCTGCTGTTCTCGGACCTGAGCGTCGACGCGACGTCCGGGCAGGTGACCTTGCGCGCCGAAGTACCCAACCCCGACGGCCTGCTGTTGCCCGGTCAATACGTGCGGGTCCGGCTGGCCCAGGCCGAAGTGCCCGCTGCGATGTTGTTGCCGCAGCAGGCCGTGACCCGCTCGAACCAGGGCGATACCGTGCTGGTCGTGGGGGCCGACGGCATTCCGGCCAAGCGCCAGGTCAAGCTCGGCGCCAGCCAGAACAACCAGTGGATCGTGCTCGACGGGTTGCAGGCCGGCGAGCAGGTCATCGTCGAAGGTTTCCAGAAGATGATGGTGCCCGGCGCACCGGTCAAGGCCCGGCCCTGGAGCGGCAGCGAGGGCCAGGTCGCGGCAATGACCGGCGCCCCGCCCGCGGCGGGCGCGGCATCGGGCCCGGCCGCCGGCGCCACGGCCACGCCCGCATCGGCGGCGGCCAGCCAGTAACGACGACAACAAGACCACAAAGGCGCTAGCATGGCCCAGTTCTTCATCAATCGCCCGATCTTCGCGTGGGTGATTGCACTTTTCATCCTGGTGATGGGCGGCGTGGCGATCACGCAGTTGCCGATCGCCCAGTACCCGCCGGTGGCGCCGCCGTCGATCGTGGTTTCGGCGTCGTATCCGGGCGCATCTGCGAGCACGCTGGAAGACAGCGTGATCAGCGTCATCGAACGCGAGATGAACGGCTCGCCCGGCCTGATCTACAGGGAGTCGACCAGCCAGGCCAACGGCACCGGATCGATCACGCTGAGTTTCGAGGCCGGCACCGATCCCGACCTGGCCCAGGTCGACGTGCAGAACCGGCTCGCGCGCGCGACGCCGCGCCTGCCCTCGAGCGTGACGCAGCAGGGCGTGCGCGTCGACAAGGCGAACAACAACTTCCTGTTGTTCACCATCCTGTCGTCCGACGATCCGAACTTCGACCCGGTGGCGCTGGGCGACTATGCCGCGCGCACCGTGTTGCCGGAACTGCAGCGCCTGCCGGGCGTCGGCCAGGCGCAGTTGTTCGGCACCGAACGCGCGATGCGCATCTGGGTCGATCCGACCAGGCTGGTCGGCTTCAACCTGGCCATGGCCGATGTGACGACCGCGATCCGCGCGCAGAACGCCCAGGTCTCGGCCGGCACCATCGGCGACCTGCCCAACGTCGCCGGCCAGACCATCTTCGCCACCGTCGTCGTCAAGGGCCAGCTCAGCACGGCCGAGCAGTTCGGCGACATCGTGCTGCGCGCCAACACCGACGGCTCCACGGTGCGCCTGCGCGACGTCGCACGCATCGAACTGGGCGCCGAGGGATACGCCACGTCGGCACGCCTGAACGGCAAGCCGTCGACCGGCATCGGCGTGCAGCTCTCGCCCACCGGCAACGCGCTGGCGACGGCCCAGGCGGTGCGCACGCGCATGGAGGAACTCTCGCGCTTCTTCCCGCCGGGCGTGCAGTGGGCCATTCCCTACGACAGCTCGCGTTTCATCGACATCTCGATCCGCCAGGTGGCCGAGACCCTGCTGGAGGCGGTGGCCCTGGTGTTCCTGGTGATGTTCCTGTTCCTGCAGAACATCCGCTACACCATCATCCCGACCATCGTCGTGCCGGTGTCGCTGATGGGCACGTTCGCGGTGCTGCTGGCCATGGGTTTCTCGATCAACGTGCTCACCATGTTCGGCATGGTGCTGGTGATCGGCATCGTCGTCGACGACGCCATCGTCGTGGTCGAGAATGTCGAACGCATCATGAGCGAGGAAGGCCTGTCGCCGCTGGCCGCCACGCGCAAGGCCATGGGCCAGATCTCGGGCGCCATCATCGGCGTGACCGTGGTGCTGACATCGGTGTTCGTGCCGCTGGCGTTCTTCGCCGGTTCGGTCGGCAACATCTACCGCCAGTTCTCGGCCGTGATGGTGACCGCGATCGCGTTCTCGGCCTTCCTGGCGCTGTCGCTGACCCCGGCGTTGTGCGCGACGCTGCTCAAGCCGGTCGAGGCCGGCCACCATCACGCCAAGACCGGCTTCTTCGGCTGGTTCAACCGGGGCTTCTCGCGCACCGCCAAGACCTATGAAGGCGTGGTTGCGCGCATGTTGCGCCGCGCCGCGCGTTACCTCGTCATCTATGCCGCCATCATCGCGGCGGTGGCGGTGCTCTACAACCGGCTGCCGACCTCGTTCCTGCCGGCCGAGGACCAGGGCTACATCATCGTCAACGTGCAGCTGCCGCCAGGGGCGACACAGAACCGCACGCTGGACGTGATGGAGCAGGTCGAGGGGTTCGTGCTCAAGCAACCCGAGGTGCAGAGCATGGTCAGCGTGCTGGGTTTCAGCTTCTCGGGCAGCGGCCAGAACGCCGCGCTGGCCTTCGTCACGCTCAAGGACTGGAGCGAGCGCATCGGCGCCGGCAGTTCGGCCCAGGGCCTGGCCGGACGCGTGTTCGGCGCGATGATGTCGGTGCGCGACGCCTTCATCTTCGCGGTGAGCCCGCCGCCGATTCCCGAACTCGGCTCGGCCGCCGGCTTCAGCTTCCGGCTGCAGGACCGCGCCGGCCTGGGCCACGACGCCTTGCTGGCGGCGCGCAACCAGCTGCTGGGCATGGCATCGCAGAGCAAGATCCTGACCGGCATGCGCCCGGACGGGCTGGAAGACGCACCGCAGCTGCAACTCGACATCGACCGCGACAAGGCCAATGCGCAAGGCGTGCCGTTCGAGGCCATCACCAGCGCCTTGTCGACGGCCGTGGGCTCGAGCTACGTCAACGATTTCCCGAACAGCGGGCGACTGCAGCGGGTCGTCGTGCAGGCCGACGCGCCGGCACGCATGCAGCCGTCGGACCTGCTGGCCATCAACGTGCTCAACACCCGCGGACAACCCGTTCCGCTGGCCAGTTTCGCCACCACGCGCTGGGTCGTGGGCCCGATGCAGACCATTCGCTACAACGGCTACTCCGCCATGCGCATTTCGGGCGAAGCAGCACCGGGATACAGCAGCGGCGCCGCAATGGCCGAGATGGAGCGGCTGGCCGCCCAACTGCCCAACGGCTTCGGCTTCGAGTGGACCCGCCAGTC
>JBFIDI010000387.1:0-5620 GCA_041581405.1 Burkholderiaceae bacterium | reverse complement strand
TCGTTGCACCTCGTGGCTCGCGGTCGCGGCGCCGGATACCCCGGTCGCCGCCGACCGGAGCAACCGGGGGAAACACTCAGATCACACCGTCGAACAGCATCACCTCGACGGTGTCACCCACAGCAACGTTCCCCTGCTCGTGCCGCAGCACGATCAGGCCGTTGGCCTGCACCATGGAGCTGAGCACGCCCGAGCCCTGGTTGCCGGTGGTGCGCACCCGCAGCGACCCGTCGGGACCGGTGCTGACGATGCCGCGCTGGTATTCGGTACGCCCGGCCTTCTTGCGGATCGGCTCCTCGCTGTGGGCGCGCAGCATCGGCGCCGGGCTGGCCTGGCTGCCCATCATGCGCAGCAGCGCGGGGCGCACGAAAGCCAGGAAGGTCACCATGACGGCCACCGGGTTGCCGGGCAGGCCGAACAACACGGCGCTGCGCGGCGCCTGTGGCGTGCCGGCGGCGATCCGGCCCACGGCCATCGGACGCCCCGGGCGCATCGCGATGCGCCAGAACGCCACGCCCCCGGCCGTGCCGGCGAGCTTGTGCATCATCGCCTTGGTGTAGTCGGCCTCGCCGACACTGACGCCTCCGCTGGTGATGATGGCATCGCTGCGTTGCGCCGCTTCGACGAAAGCGGCCTCCAGTGCCTGCGGCTCGTCCGGCACGACGCCCATGTCCAGCACCTCGACCCCCATGCGGGTGAGCAGGCCGAACACCGTGTAGCGGTTGCTGTCGTAGACCGCGCCGGGCCGCGGCGGTTCGCCAAGGCTGAGGATCTCGTTGCCGGTGGAGAAGTAGGCGACCTTGAGCCGGCGCCGCACCGGCACCTCGGCGATGCCCAGGCTGGCGATCAGCCCGAGCGCGGCCGGACCGAGCCATTGGCCTTGCCGCAAGGCCGGTGTGCCCTGCATCAGGTCTTCGCCGCACTTGCGCCGGTTGTCGCCGCGCGCGAGCGTGTTGGCCGGGATGGTCACGGTGCCGTCGCGTTCGCTGGCGAGTTCCTGCGGTACCACGGTGTCCAGGCCCGCCGCCATCACCGCCCCGGTCATGATCTTGAGAGCCTCGCCGGGGCCGACCGAGCCTTGCCAGGGTTCGCCCGCCAGTGCGGTGCCGACCACCGTCAGCGTGAGCGGCGTGTCGGCGCGCAGCGCCGAACCATCGAAGGCGAAGCCGTCCATGGCCGAGTTGTCGTGGGGCGGCACGCTGATCGGCGAGACGATGTCGTGCGCGAGCACGCGCTGCAATGCGTCGAACACGCCTACCTGCTCGGTTTCCGCGACCGGCTCCACCAGCCGCTCGAGGAACAGGCCGACGTCGCTGGCGCGCAGGCTTTTCGGGTCGTAACCCTGCAACTCGGCGGCGATGGCGTCAATGGTCTTCAGGTTCATGGCTGCAGGGCCTGCAACTGGTCCAGGGTGTTGGCATTGGCAAAGGCGCGCGCGTCGTCGAACGGCACCAGGACCGTCTGGTGGAGCGCCGTCCAGGCGTCGATCTTGCGTCGGCCGCTGGCAATGAATGCGTTCAGGCCGGGCAGCAGGCGCACCGGCAGCAGGCAGAACACCGGTTGCGCGCGCCATGCCGGCGCACCGCCGTGTTCGTCGGCTTCCAGTGCGCTGGCCATCGCGATGTCGGCCTGCTCCCGCGCCAGCGCGTCGGCCAGCCGCGCCACGAGGTCGGTCGGGAACAGCGGCGAGTCGCACGGCACCGTCACCAGGTAGGGTGTGGTGCATCGGGCCAGCGCGGTGGCAAAGCCCGCCAGCGGACCGGCGTAGTCGGGCAGGGTATCGGCGAGCACCGGCACACCGAATGCGCGGTACTGGTCGAGGTGCCGGTTGGCGTTGATCAGGCACGTGCCGACCTGCGCTTGCAGGCGATGCAGTGCATGCAGCGCCAGCGGCACGCCGTTGAACAGCTGCAGGCCCTTGTCGACCCCGCCCATACGTGCGCCGCGGCCGCCCGCCAGCACGACGCCGGTGATCTGCGCCGGTGTCGGCGGCGCCATCGCGTCCGACCGTGCCGCGGGGCGGTCGTGGGGTCCGGGGGGGGCCGCGTGCGGGTTCACCGGTCAGCCTCCGATGTAACTCATCTCCACCCGGGGCCGGGTGGTCGCGCCTGCCGTGCTGCGCAGTTCGGAATACCGGTCGTCGCGCCGGCTCCAGATATGGCCGATCGCCGAGCTCAGCGCGTCGTCGCTGGCGCCACCGCGCAACAGCGCACGCAGGTCGTGCCCCTGCGCGGCGAACAGGCACAGGTACAGCTTGCCCTCGGTGGACAGGCGGGCGCGGTTGCAATCATGGCAAAAGGCCTGGGTCACGCTGCTGATGACGCCGACCTCGCCGAGCAGCGGATCGTATTGCCCGTCGGCGCCGGCATAACCCCAGCGCTGGGCGGTCTCGCCCGGGTTCGTCGCCTCCAGGGGGACCAGCGGCAGTTCCTGCCGGATCATCCGGATCACGTCGCGTGACGGCAGCACCTCGTCCATGCGCCAGCCGTTGGTGACGCCGACGTCCATGTATTCGATGAACCGCAGCACGATGCCGGTGCCGCGGAAATGGCGCGCCATCGGCAGGATCTCGTGTTCGTTGGTGCCGCGCTTGACCACCATGTTGACCTTGATCGGGCCCAGGCCGACGGCGCGGGCCGCTTCGATCCCGGCCAGCACCTCGGCCACCGGAAAGTCGACGTCGTTCATGCCGCGGAACACGGTGTCGTCCAGGCCGTCCAGGCTGACCGTGACCCGGCGCAGGCCGGCCTCGCGCAGCTGCCTGGCCTTGCGTGCCAGCAGCGAACCGTTGGTGGTCAGCGTGATGTCCAGGGGCTGGCCGTCCGGCGTGCGCAAGGCCGCTAGCTGGGCGATCAGCCGCTCGATGTTCTTGCGCAGCAGCGGCTCGCCGCCGGTGAGCCGCAGCTTGTGCACGCCATGGCCGATGAACAGCCGCGCCAACCGGGTGATCTCCTCGAAGTCCAGCAGGTCGGCATGCGGCAGGTAGGGGTGGTTCTTGTCGAACACCTCCTTGGGCATGCAATAACTGCAGCGGAAGTTGCAGCGGTCGGTCACGCTGATGCGCAGGTCGCGCAGCGGCCGGCCCAGCGTGTCCTGCAGCAGGCCGTCGGCCTGCATCGGTGTCAGGTCGACGGGCGGCGTGGAAGCCGCCTGCCGATGGTCGACCAGAGGAATGACGCGTTCAGCCATGGCTGGATTCTGCCGCACTCCGGCAACCCCATGCGGGGTGTGCGGTTGCGGCGCGGGACCGGTCAGGCTGCATGTGGCCTCATCCGTGGCGTACGGCCACGGTCTTGAGCGTGGTGAACCCCAGCAAGGCCTCGAAGCCTTTCTCGCGGCCGTAGCCGGAGGACTTCACGCCACCGAACGGCAGTTCGACACCGCCGCCGGCGCCGTAGTTGTTGATGAACACCTGGCCGCTGCGCACCCGGCGTGCCATGCGGAACTGGCGCGCGCCGTCGCGGGTCCAGACGCCGGCGACCAGCCCGAACTGCGTGGCATTGGCCAGTTCGACCGCGTGGTCTTCATCCTGGAACGCCATGGCTGCCAGCACCGGCCCGAACACCTCTTCCTGCGCCAGCCGGTGCGCCACCGGCACGTCGCGCAGCAACACGGGCGCCTGGTAGAAACCGCCGGACGGCGCGTCGGCGGCGACCTGTCCCTGGGCCACGGTGGCGATGCCGTCCGTGGCCGCCTGTGCGAGGAACTCGCCGACCCGCACCAGCTGGCTTTGCCGGATCAGCGGACCGAGGTCGAGGTCCTGCGCGGCCGGGCCGGCGCGCAGCGCGGAAAACGCCTTGCCCAGGCGCTCGAGCAGCGGCTCGTAGATGGATTGTTCGACCAGCAGACGCGAACCGGCCGAGCAGGTCTGGCCGGCGTTCTGCACGATGGCGTTGATGACGGTGGGCAACACGGCATCGAGGTCGGCGTCGGCAAACACGATCTGCGGGCTCTTGCCGCCGAGTTCGAGCGTGACCGGGCAGTGGCGTTCGGCCGCGACCTGCTGGATCAGCGTGCCCACCTTGGGGCTGCCGGTGAAACTGATGTGATCGATGCCGTCGTGGCGTGCCAGCGCGTCCCCGACCTCGTGGCCGTAACCGGTCACGATGTTGATCGTGCCGGCGGGGAAACCGGCGTCCGCGGCCAGTTGCGCGACCCGGATCAGCGACAGGCAGGCATCTTCGGCCGGCTTGACGACACAGGTGTTGCCCGCGGCCAGTGCGCCGCCGACGCTGCGCCCGAAGATCTGCATCGGGTAGTTCCACGGAATGATGTGGCCGGTGACGCCATGCGGTTCGCGCCAGGTGAACACGCTGTAGCCGTCCAGGTAGGGCAGGGTCTCGCCGTGCAGCTTGTCGCAGGCGCCGGCATAGAACTCGAAATACCGCGCCAGTGCGGTGGCGTCGGCGCGCGCCTGCTTGACCGGTTTGCCGCAGTCGCGCTGCTCGAGCAGCGCCAGTTCGTCGGCATGGGCCGCCACCGTCTGCGACAGCAGGGTCAGCATGCGGCCACGCTCGGCCGCGGTCAGCGTGCCCCAGCCGGTGTTCGCGCTGGCGCGGGCGGCCCGCACCGCGGCGTCGATGTCGCCGGCGTCGCTGCGCTGCAGTTCGTCGAAGGCCTGGCCGTCGGACGGGTCCAGGACCGGAATGCTGCGCCCGCTGGCGCTGGCGACGGATGCGTTGGCGATGAAGTTGCGTTGCATGGTGGAAGTCGTATTCGGGGAGGGATGCGGGATGCGGTGCCGTGGAGGCGAAGCCAGCCATCGAGTTTAAGCCACCGTGCGGCGCCGCTGGCGAGGTTGGCGCAGGCAAAAAAAGAAGCCCGCTCGGCTGGAGCGGGCTTGTGCCGCGGGCCCGGTGTCCTGACCGGGCCGCAAGGCGATGGTGCGTGTCAGTTCTTCACGGCCAGCGTCTGCGGGGCCGCGGCCACCACCGTGGTGGCGGGTGCGGCAATGGCGGCGGGCGCTTCGAGCGCACCGGTCGTGGCCTTGGGTGCATGGAACTGCATCACCAGCGGCACGATCAGCAAGGCGACGATGTTGATGATCTTGATCAAGGGGTTGACCGCGGGGCCGGCCGTGTCCTTGTACGGGTCGCCGACCGTGTCGCCGGTGACCGCGGCCTTGTGCGTCTCGGAGCCCTTGCCGCCGTGGTTGCCGTCCTCGATGTATTTCTTGGCGTTGTCCCAGGCGCCGCCGCCGGTGCACATCGAGATGGCCACGAACAGGCCGGTCACGATGGTGCCCATCAGCAGGCCGCCGAGCGCGGCCGGGCCGAGCAGCAGGCCGACCAGGATCGGCACCACGACCGGCAGCAGCGACGGGATCATCATTTCCTTGATCGCCGCGGTGGTCAGCATGTCGACCGCCTTGCCGTATTCGGGCTTGCCGCTGCCGTCCATGATGCCCTTGATCTCGCGGAACTGGCGGCGCACCTCGACCACCACCGAACCGGCGGCACGGCCGACGGCTTCCATGGCCATGGCACCGAACAGGTAGGGGATCAGGCCGCCGATGAACAGGCCGATGATGACCATCGGATCGCTCAGGTCGAACTTGATCACGCTGCCGTAGGCCTCGAGCTTGTGCGTGTAGTCGGCGAACAGCACCAGCGCGGCCAGG
>JBFIDI010000386.1:0-5655 GCA_041581405.1 Burkholderiaceae bacterium | reverse complement strand
GGGTCCGTACGCCAGATCCTCGAGGCGGTAGTGCGGTTGTTGCAGCAGGTAGCGGGTTCCGTCGGCAAACCGGCCCGGCAACGGCACATGGTCGATGGCGATGCGGGCCTCCGGCTTCACGCCCTGCACCGCCGCATTCGCGATCTGGTCGCCATAGACCGGATCGGGCCGCGGCCCGCCGTGCGGCCCGGTGCCGGGAACGGACAGGCGCAGCAACAAGGCCACCGCCGGTTCGGTGTGGCCAGCGCTGCTGGCCGGCGGCGCACCGCGACCGTCCTGGTCGTGGCAGCCGCCGCAGGAGCGCGCAATGAACAGGGGCCCCAGGCCGTCGCGTGCCTGGGTCGAGGACGGCGCCTCGACCCAGTTGCGGCGGAAGAACGAATTGCCGATCGCAAAACGCGTGCGTTCCGCATCGGACAGGTTGGCGAACGGGAACGAAAACGCGTTGCGCCCGTCCGCATACACAGTGGTCGCTCCGCCGGTGCGTTCTCCGCGCGGGTCCGCGACATCGTCGGCGCGCAGCTGCGCCACCGCCGCGCCGCCGATCGCCAGCGCGAGCACAACCGCACGCATCACCCGTCCCGACACGGCCACACTCAACCCGGCATGGCCTGGTTGAGCCGGGTAATGCCCAGCGCTGCCGCCGCCAGTGTCAGGTCCTTGGACTGTTGCACCAGGCTGTCGATGGTCGCCTGCACGCGCTGGCGGCCGGGGGCGTCCTTGCCCCCGATGATCTCCCGGTCGAACGGCGGCACGATGGCGCGCGCCGCGGCGACCGACGCGGCCACGCGTTCTGACACCCGTTGCGCCAGCGCCGCATCCTTGGCGGCCACGAGGTCACGCAACGAATCGCCCTTGAGCTCGCTGCCGTCGCGGCGCAGGAACCGACCGAGCCAGACGTTCTCGATGCCCAGTGCGTTGTTGACGATGTCGCGGTGCGTGTTGTCGGAAAAACACGAGTGCTCGTCTTCCTGGTCCTGCGTATTGAGCGCGACCTCCATGCGCTCGCCGGCCAGCTCGCCGCGCGACAACGAACCCAGGCCGACGATCATCTTGCGCACCGACTCCATGCCACCGTTCTCGAAGCGACGCCGGTAGTTCGCCGCACCGGGGCTCCAGGCCACGACCAGCGAGCGCAGGTCATCGACCAGCAGGCTGGTGACGGTGCTCAGGTACAGGCGCCGGCGATCCGCATTGGGCGCCCTGCCATCGACGTAGTCCTCGTACGAGCGCGCACCGGCTCCGTTCGCATCGAGGTCCTGGCCCCACAACAGGAATTCGATGGCATGCCAGCCGGTCGCGACGTTCTCCTCGCCACCACGCTCGTTCAAGCGCTTCAGCGCGTTCTTGCCGATCGCGATCGTGCGGTTGTTGACGATGCCCGCGTCCGGCTTGCCGTCGACCCGGTCCACATAGGCCTCGTCCATGGGCCAGGCGTTGAGCCGCCCCTCGGGACCCTGCTCGTCGTCGATCGGTCCGCCATAGAAGCGAAACGCCTCGGTCTGCCCGTAACTCTCGCGCGCCGCCAGCCAGGCCCGGCGTGCGGCCTGCAGGTTGTCGTCACCCGGCTGGGCCAGGAACGCGGCAATCGCCGCCTGCATCTCGCGTGCGCCGGCCAGCGAGTCCTCGTAACCGGCCAGCACCAGGGCGCCGTAATGCCGCAGCACCTTGTCGACGGGTGCAGCCGCGGCCTGGACGTTCCACGACGCCGCGGATCCCAGCAACAGGGGAATGGTCA
Organism: Burkholderiaceae bacterium; assembly: GCA_041581405.1. Classification (GTDB taxonomy): domain Bacteria; phylum Pseudomonadota; class Gammaproteobacteria; order Burkholderiales; family Burkholderiaceae_C; genus CAISIP01. The sequence continues at coordinate 3,917 of JBFIDI010000386.1, read as the reverse complement.
GCTTCTGCAGGAATTCGCGTTTGCGCATCATGGGGCTCCTCGTTGCGATCGAAAAGAACCGATTCTAGCAGCGCATGCGAATCATTCGCATTAGCAATACACCGGACGAACGCCCGAGCGCTTGGTGCGGCCCGTGCCCGCGCCCACGCGCGCGGGAATCAAGTCGACCGGCGCCGGCGGCGCACCATCCCGGTGACCATCAGCAGTCCGGCCAGCAGCATGGCGTAGGTCTGCGGCTCGGGAATCGGCGCCACCGCGGCCAGGTTGACGGCGCCGTTCTGGGAACCCAGGTAGGCACCCAGGTCCCCGGGTGCCGGATTGGAATCACCAAAGCCGTTGTCCTTGATGGCCTTGGCCTCGTGGTTCTCGTCGTAGCTGCCGGCGTACGCGAAGAATTCGTAGCGGCGCACGATGGCCTCGGCGTTGGCACCCGCCTCGCGATCGACCTCGACGAAGCCCGAGTTCGGGTTGTTGAATTCCTTCTGGACCAGCTGCCACTCGATCTCGGTCTGCACCTGCTCGATGACCGGATTGCCGCCGATCAGGTCCTCGAGTTCGACTTCCCGCTCGATCTCGGTCGTGAACACCTTGACCCAGATCGCGTCGCCGAACTCGGCCGCATGCGGCGGTTCGGGCGCCTCGATACGTGCGATCACGCGCGGTGGCCCGGCCGGCACCTGCGCATTCGGAACCACCTGCCACACGGGTGCCGGCAACACGACACCGCCCTTGGTCAGCTGGCCCGAATCGGATGCGGTCTCGAGCAGCCAGCTGCAGGTGGTCCGGGTCGGCGTCTTGCGGGTACCCACGCCGAAATGGTCGCAGGACGTCGCGGGCCCGTAACCGATGCCGCCGCCGGTCCAGCAGTTGTCGCCCGGCGTGACCTGGTTGCCGGACGGGGTTCCGAAGTCCCACTGCATCGTGACCGGATCGAACAGGCCCCGGTAGGTGACCCGGACACCGAAGATGCCGCCCCCGTCGTCGTATTCGGTCACGGTCGGCGCACCGTAACGCTGCACCGCGACCCGCGGGTCGAAGCCCCGCCCCGACGGAAAGCGCCGGCCCGCGCCGCCGAAGGTATCGGAGATATCGGCCAGACGCAGGTCCTCGAGTTCGATCTCGAAGCCGTGGGCCACGCTGCCGGTGTCGTTGACGACGTCGAAATTGCCCAGGGTGCCGAATACGCTGGCATGGGCGGCTAGCGCGAACCCGGCGCACGGCAATGCCGTGACCAGGACGCGCACACAGGTGTCGATCCTCATGGCTGTCCCCCTCGTGATGTGATCCGACGACGACGTGCCGCCGGATTGCGCACCCTCGGCGCGCAACCTTAAGCCAGGATGAAGGTGGTGGCCGGCACGACGGTCCGCCCGGAACCTGATACGGTTTTCGTGACCTGCGTCACACCGCGGCCGTGGCGGCCTGACCCGGGTCAAGACCGCGGCGGCGGCATCAGACGCCGTGTCGCGCGCGCAGGGAACCGATGTCGACCTTGTCCCGCACCAGGCGATGCAGCATGGCCGCACGCTGCGCATGCTGGAGGTCGAGCGTCAGGCTTTCCCTGGAGCCGTTGGTCGAGGCGAATTGCGAGGACAGGCCCCTGACCCTGTCGTTGCAGCCGCACGCGAAATCGCCGCTGCCGGGACGTTCGATCGTGATCACGCGCGCACCCGGGTCGGCGAGCTGGCGCGTGGCATCAGCTGCGCCGATGGCCTGCTTCACGCGTGACCACGGTCCTGCCCTGCAAGGGGCGCAGCGGCACGGCGGTCGGCACGTTCATGCGTGGCGGGGCCAGGGCGCCATGTGGCGACCCGGCATGGCTTCAGAACAGGCCCGAGATGCGGCCATCGTCATCGATGTCGATCCGTGCCGACGCCGGCTCCTTGGGCAGGCCGGGCATGGTCATGATGTCGCCACAGACCATCACGACGAATTCGGCGCCGGCGGCCAGCCGCACCTCGCGGATGTTGACCATGTGGCCGCTCGGCGCACCACGCAGCTTGGGATCGGTCGAGAAGGAATATTGCGTCTTGGCCACGCATACCGGGTAGTGGCCGAAGCCGTCGTCCTGCAGTTTCGCGATCTTCGCCCGCACGGCCGTGTCGGCCGAGATGTCGGAGGCGCCGTAGATCGTCGTGGCGATGGTCTTCATCTTGTCCCACAGGCTGGCCTCGTCCGGATAGACCAGCTTCATGCTGGCGGTGCCGCCTTCGGCCAGGCGCACCACTTCGTGCGCCAGTTCCTCGGCCCCGCGCGACCCCTCCGACCAGTGCCGCGCGACCACGACCGGGACACCCTGCCGGTCCATCTCGCGCCGCAGCAGGTCCAGTTCTTCCTGCGTATCGGCGGTGAAATGGTTGATCGACACGACACAGGGCAATCCGTAGTGGTGCCGGATGTTGTCGACATGGCGCTCCAGGTTGGCAATGCCCTTCTTGAGCGCGGCCACATCGGGTGTGTTCAGGTCCCTGGCGTCGACGCCGCCGTGGTGCTTGAGCGCGCGCAGCGTGGCCACGACCACCGCGACGTCGGGGCGCAGCCCGGCCTTGCGGCACTTGATGTCGATGAATTTCTCGGCGCCCAGGTCGGCGCCGAAACCGGCCTCGGTCACGACGTATTCACCCAGCTTGAGCGCGGCCTGCGTCGCGGTGACGGTATTGCAGCCGTGTGCGATGTTGGCGAACGGGCCGCCATGGATGATGGCCGGGTTGTTCTCCAGTGTCTGCACCAGGTTGGGCTTGATCGCGTCCTTGAGCAGCGCCGCCATCGCGCCGTGCGCGTTCAGGTCGCGTGCGCGGATCGGCGCCTGCGCGCGCGTGTATCCGACGATGATGTTGCCCAGCCGCTCCTTGAGGTCCTTGCGCGAGGTCGCCAGGCAGAAGATCGCCATTACCTCGGACGCGACGACGATGTCGAAACCGTCCTCGCGCGGGAAGCCGTTGCCCGGGCCGCCCAGCGACACCACGGTGGAACGTAGCGCGCGGTCGTTCATGTCCATGACCCGGCGCCAGACGATGCGCCGCACGTCGAAGCCCAGCGCATTGCCATGGTGGATATGGTTGTCCATCAACGCGGCCAGCAGGTTGTGCGCCAGTGCGATCGCGTTGAAGTCACCGGTGAAATGCAGGTTGATGTCCTCCATCGGGACGACCTGCGCGTAACCTCCGCCGGCCGCGCCGCCCTTCATGCCGAACACCGGCCCCAGCGACGGTTCGCGCAGCGCGATCACCGCGCGTTTGCCGATGCGGTTGAGCGCGTCGCCCAGTCCCACCGTGGTCGTGGTCTTGCCCTCGCCCGCCGGCGTGGGACTGATGGCGGTGACCAGCACCAGCTTGCCGTCGGGTCCGGTCTGCCGGTGCAGCCAAGCCAGGTCGATCTTGGCCTTGTAGTGGCCATACGGTTCCAGCGCGTCGGGCGGAATGCCCAGGCGCTCCCGGGCCATCTGCAGCACGGGCTTGAGCGTGGCTGCCTGTGCAATCGCGATATCGGTCTGGGCCATGCCGTTGTCTCCTGATGGCGGGCGCGATGCCCGGCCACCATGTTAGCGCCCGGCGCCTTCGGCGCGTTGCGCGTCGTCCAGCATCGCGGCAATGTCGAGCCGGCCGGCGCGCCGGGCCCAATCGCCGGCCGTCCGGCCGGAGGCGTCGACCAGGCGCGGATCGGCGCCCGCATCGAGCAGGCGCCGCACCATGTCGCGTTGCCCCGCGGCGGCTGCGCGCATCAGCAGGGTACGGTCCAGCGTATCGCGGACATCGACCGCCGTACCGGCGTCCAGGCGCGACGCGAGTGCGGACCAGTCCCCTGCTGCGGCCATGCCATGGGCATCCTGCGCCGCGGCCCCCGGGCGGGCCTCGCGCGCAAGCCGCTCGGGCGACGGCGCGGCCCGCGCGGCGCCGGTGGCGTCGGCCGACGGTTGC
>JBFIDI010000385.1:0-5663 GCA_041581405.1 Burkholderiaceae bacterium | reverse complement strand
CGGCAGCCAGGACTGCGCGCAAAACATTCGCGTCACCGGCCAGGTGCAGGGGGTCGGTTTTCGTCCCGCGGTCTGGCGCCTGGCGCAGCGCCATGGCCTGCGCGGCAGCGTGCACAATGACGGCGCCGGCCTGGCCATCCATGCCTGCGGGCCGGGCGCGGCCCTGGAGCGCTTCGTGCAGGACCTGCAACGCGATGCGCCGCCGCTGGCCCGCATCATGCAGATCGAGCGTGAACCCGCACCGATACTGGCGCGGGATGCCGGATTCGCCATCCTTCCCAGCGCCGGTGCCGGGCCGGTGGTCACAGGCGTCGCACCCGATGCCGCGAGCTGCGCCGCGTGCATCGCCGAGACGCAGGATCCGGCGGCACGGCGCCACCGCTACCCGTTCACCAACTGCACCCACTGCGGCCCGCGGCTGTCGATCGCGACCCGGATTCCGTACGACCGGGCCCATACGACGATGCAGGCGTTCACGATGTGCGCGGCCTGCCATGCGGAATACACGGATCCGGCCGACCGGCGCTTCCATGCCCAGCCGATCGCCTGCCCGGACTGCGGGCCGCGGCTCTGGCTCGAGCACCCCGACGACTCGCCCGCCGCCGGCCAGGCCACCGAGCACCCGATCGTCGCGGCCCGGCGATGGCTCGGGCGCGGCGCCATTGTCGCGATCAAGGGCCTGGGCGGATTCCAGCTCGCCTGCGATGCCACCGATGCCGACGCGCTGGCACGGCTGCGGCTGCGCAAGCACCGCGCCAGCAAGCCATTCGCGCTGATGGCACGCGACCTGGCCATGGTCCGCAGCTACTGCCGCGTCGGCCGCGACGAGCAGGCACTGCTGTGCGGCCCGGCCGCACCGATCGTGCTGCTGCCGCGCGCAGACGCCGGCGCCACGGCACTGGCCACCGGCGTGGCGCCGGGCATGGCCACGCTCGGCTTCATGCTGCCCAACACGCCACTGCACCATGACCTGCTGTCCGGCTTGGCACATCCGATCGTGCTCACCAGCGGCAACCTGTCCGATGCACCGCAACTGACCGACAACGACGCGGCCCGCAACGCGCTGGCCGGCATCGCCGACGCCTTCCTGCTGCACGACCGCCCCATTGCACGCCGCGTCGACGACTCGGTGCTGCGTTCGATGGCCGGCGCACCGCGCGTGTTGCGGCGCGCCCGTGGCCTGGCGCCGGCCGCCATCGCCCTGCATCCGGGCTTTGCCGCTGCCGCCCCGGTACTGGCGCTGGGCAGCGACCTGAAGAACAGCTTCTGCCTGCTGCGCACCGGCCAGGCCGTGCTCTCGCACCACATCGGCGAGTTGCGCGACGCGCGCACGCTGGCCGACCACCGGCGCGCCATCGACGACTACCGGCAGTTGTTCGACCACCAGCCGACACAGATCGCAGTCGACATGCATCCGCAATCACTGGCCGGTCGCGCAGGTCGCGCCATGTGCACGACCGACGGCGACCGTGTTGCCAGCCTGGTCGAGGTGCAGCACCACCACGCTCACATCGCCGCCTGCATGGCCGAGAACGGCCTGCCACCGGATACACCCGACGTGCTCGGCATCGCGCTCGACGGCATGGGTTACGGGGACGACGGCGGCATCTGGGGTGGCGAATTCCTGCGCGCCGGCTACCGGGGTTTCACGCGGCTGGCGCGGCTGCGGCCGGTGGCCTTGCCCGGTGGTGACGCCGCGATGCGCGAACCCTGGCGCAACACCTATGCCCAGCTGGTCGCGGCCATAGGCTGGCCGGCTTTTGCCGAGCGGTATTCGGCCCTGGAGCTGCACGCGCGTCTGCGGGCCAAGCCATTGGCCGTGCTCGATGCCATGTTGGCCTCGCACACCAACTGCCCGCCGGCGAGTTCGGCCGCGCGCTGGTTCGACGCGGTCGCCGCCGCCTGCGGCATCTGCTTCGACCGTATCGGCCACGAAGGCCAGGCGGCGATGGAACTGGAGGCCTGTCTTGACGCCGCGACGCTGGAGCGGGATCACGACGACCAGGCCTACCCGTTCGCCATCGACACCGGCGACGCTGCGCGCCTGCCCTGCCTGGATCCCGCGCCGTCGTGGCCGGCGCTGCTGGACGACCTGCAGCATGGCGTGCCCGCGGGCGTGGTGTCGGCCCGTTTCCACAAGGGCCTGGCGATCGCCATCGTGCGCATGGTGCAGCTACTGCGCGCCGCCAGCGGCGGCGACATATTGCGCACCGTGGCCTTGTCGGGCGGCGTGTTCCAGAACCGCGTCCTGCTCGAGCAACTGGTGCGCCGGCTCGAACAGGCGGGCCTAGCGGTGTTGACACACCGGCAGGTACCGTCCAATGATGGTGGACTGTCGCTGGGCCAGGCGGCTGTTGCCGCGGCGCGCATGCTGGCACCACGCGCCCCGACCCCGATCGCCCCGCCCGCAGCGACAGCCCGAACGGAAACCACACCATGTGCCTAGGCATTCCCGGACAGATCGTCGCCATCGTCGACGCGCAGCGCCAGCTGGCCACCGTCGATGTCGGCGGCGTGCGGCGCACGATCAACCTGGCCTTCATCGTCGACGACGACCATCCGGTGCAGGCCTGCCTCGGCGCGTGGGTGCTGGTGCATATCGGCTTTGCGATGAGCCGCATCGACGCCCAGGAGGCCGAACGCACGCTGGCGCTGCTGACCGAACTGGGCGAGGCGCAGGCCGAGATGGCGGCCATGGCGGGCGGCCCGCCCCCCGACAAGGACAACAGGCCGGCATGAAATACGTCGACGAATTCCGCGACCCGGCCAAGGCCCGCGCCCTGGTGCGGGACATCACGCAGCGGCTGGACGGCATCGCCGCGCGGTTGCAGCGCCCGCTGCAGATCATGGAAGTGTGCGGCGGGCACACGCATTCGATCTTCCGTTACGGCATCCACCGGATGTTGCCGCCCACGGTCGAGTTCGTGCACGGGCCGGGTTGCCCGGTCTGCGTGTTGCCGATGGGCCGTGTCGACGACGCGATCGCGCTGGCGCGGCAACCGGGCGTGATCTTCGCGACCTTCGGCGACGCGATGCGGGTGCCGGGCTCGACGCTGAGCCTGTTGCAGGCCCGCGCCGACGGCGCCGACGTGCGCATGGTGTATTCGCCGCTGGACGCGCTGCAGCTGGCGCGCGACAACCCGCAGCGGCCGGTGGTGTTTTTCGGCCTCGGTTTCGAGACCACGATGCCGGCCACGGCGATGACACTGCTGCAGGCGCGCGCCGACTCTGTTGCCAACTTCTCGGTGTTCTGCAACCACATCACCATCATCCCGACGCTGCGCGCCATCCTCGACGAGCCGGACCTGCGTATCGACGGCTTCCTCGGCCCGGGCCATGTCAGCATGGTGATCGGCATCCGGTGTTACGACTTCATCGCCCGCGACTACCAGCGCCCGCTCACGGTCGCCGGCTTCGAGCCGCTGGACCTGCTGCAGGCCTTGTCGATGGTGGTCCAGCAGATCGCCGACGGCCGCTGCGAGATCGAGAACCAATACAGCCGCATCGTGCCCGAACACGGCAACCCGCAGGCGCTGGCGGCGATGGCCGAGGTGTTCGAGCCGCGCGAGACCTTCGAATGGCGCGGCCTGGGATCGATCGCCCACTCCGGCGTGCAACTGCGCAAGGCGTTTGCCGCCTTCGACGCCGAGCGCATCTTCACCGTACCGCACCAGCGCGTCGCCGACCCCGGCGAGTGCCAGTGCGCCGAGGTGCTCAAGGGCCTGATCCGGCCGCCGCAATGCCGGCTGTTCGGCAATGCTTGTACGCCGCAGACCCCGCTCGGTGCGTTGATGGTCTCCAGCGAAGGCGCGTGTGCGGCGCATTACCGCTACGCGCGCCATGCCACGCCGGTCGCGACTGCTGCCACGGAGACGCCGGCATGACGCTGCGCGATACCCACGTCAACATGGGCCACGGCGGCGGCGGCCAGGCCATGCACGCGTTGATCGCCGAGCTGTTCGCGGCGCCGTTCGACAACCCGCTGCTGGCGACGATGGAAGACCAGGCCCGCGTGCCGCTGAGCGAACTGGCGGCGCACGGCGACCGGCTCGCCTTCTGCACCGACAGCTACGTCGTGGACCCGCTGTTTTTCCCCGGCGGCGACATCGGCACGCTGGCCGTGTGCGGCACCGTCAACGACCTGGCCATGGGCGGCGCGCGGCCCTTGTACCTGTCGTGCGCGGTCATCCTCGAGGAAGGGCTGCCGGTCGAGACGCTGCGCCGCATCGTGGCCGGCATGCGCCGGGTCGCGGCCGAGGCGGGTGTGCAGATCGTCACCGGCGACACCAAGGTGGTCGGGCGCGGCGCCGCCGACAAGATCTTCATCAACACCGCCGGCATCGGCGTGATACCGGCCGGCATCGAGCTGTCGGCGCGCAAGGCCCGGCCCGGCGACCGCGTCATCGTCAACGGCCCCATCGGCGACCATGGCGCGGCCATCCTGGTGGCGCGCCAGCAACTCGCGCTGGAGGCCGACATCCGCAGCGACTGCCAGCCGCTGGCCGGCCTGGTCGCGGCCATGCTGGCGGCCTGCCCGACGATACGCTGCCTGCGCGACCCGACGCGCGGCGGCGTGGCCACCGTGCTCAACGAATTCGCCACCGCCTCCGGCGCCGGCATCCGCATCGACGAAGACGCGCTGCCGCTGCGCGAGTCGGTGCGCGGCGCGTGCGAGATTCTCGGCCTCGATCCGCTGTACCTGGCCAACGAAGGCAAGCTGTTGGCGGTGGTCCCGCCCGATGCCGCCGACACGGTGCTGGCCGCGATGCGCGCACACCCGGCCGGCGCCGACGCGGCCATCATCGGCACGGTCAGCGACCAGGCGGCCGGCACGGTGATCCTGAAAACCGGATTCGGCGGCGAACGTGTCGTCGACATGCTGGTGGGCGAACAACTGCCGCGGATCTGCTGAATGAGGAACGACAACGACAACCTGCAACGGGAGACGATGCGATGTGCGTGACCTGCGGCTGCTCCGGAACCGGCGCGGCGACGACAACGACGACAACCACCGGCAAGCCGACAGCCGGCCGCCCGGCGGGCTGGCATACCCATGCGGACGGTACGCAGCATGCGCACGACCATGACCATGGCCATGGCCATGCCGACGGACACACCCACGCACATGTCCACGACCACGACCACGATCGCCCGCACGAACCTGGGCAAGGCGAGCCCGATGGCCCGGGCATGGCATGGCGATCCGGGGCGGGCCCCGCAGGCGAAGCGGATGCGGCAACCGCCGAAGCGGCCACCCGCCACGCGCAACTGCACGGCCGCACGGTCCGGCTCGAGCAGGACCTGCTGGCGCGCAACCAGTTGCTGGCCGAGCGCAATCGCGGCTGGTTCGCCGGGCGCGGCGTATTGGCGCTGAACCTGGTCAGCTCGCCGGGCTCGGGCAAGACCAGCGTGCTCGAACGCACGATCCGCGACAACCACGGCCGCTGGCCTTTTGCCGTCGTCGAAGGCGACCAGGCGACGCAGAACGACGCCGACCGCATCCGCGCCGCCGGCGCCGATGCCGTGCAGATCAATACCGGCACCGGCTGCCACCTGGACGCCGCGATGCTGCGGCGCGGCCTGGACCGGTTGCGCCCCGAGCCGGGCTCCGTCGTGATGATCGAGAACGTCGGCAACCTGGTCTGCCCGGCGCTGTTCGACCT
>JBFIDI010000384.1:0-5678 GCA_041581405.1 Burkholderiaceae bacterium | reverse complement strand
GCGCCGTCCACGTATTGCGGAATGCCGCAGTTGCCCTTGGCCACCAGCACCACGTCCGGGCCGGCGGCCTGCGCCAGGTTGCGGATGCAGGCCACGACCTCGGCGGCGCCGACACCGCAGTTGGTGCCGCAGGCGGCCAGCCGCGGCTGCAGCGACTGCTCGAGTTGCGCGAAGTCGCTCGGCGACAGGCCCATCATCGTGCGGCCGTTGGTGTCGAAGCTCAGCGTGCAGACGATGGGCAGGCCGACGGTCGCGGCGCCGGCCACCGCCGCCTGCACCTCCTCGGCCGACGACATGGTCTCGATCCACAACACGTCGGCGCCGCCTTCGGCCAATGCGGCCGCCTGCTCGGCAAAGGCATCACGCGCCTGCGCGAACGTCAGCGGGCCGATCGGCTCCATGATCTCGCCGGTCGGGCCCATGCTGCCGGCCACGGCGATCTCGCGTCCGCCGGCAGCATCGGCCACCACACGCGCCAGTTCGGCCGCGCGGCGGTTGATCTCGGCCACGCGATCCTGCGCCTGGTGCAGCTTGAGCCGGTAACGGGTGCCGCCGAAACTGTTGGTCAGGATGATGTCGGCGCCGGCATCGACGAAACTGCGGTGCAGGTCGGAGATCTTGTGCGGCTGCTCGAAGTTCCACAACTCGGGCGCGTCGCCCGAGACCAGACCGACGTTGAACAGGTTGCTTCCGGTAGCGCCATCGGCCAGCAGCCAGGCCCGGCTGTGCAGCAGGCGCAGGAAACGGTTGGACGCAAGGCGGGTGGTGGCGGTCATGGTGGGTGAATCCTGCGCACGGGGCGCGTGATGGTCGTCGGGGTTGGTGTGGGGGTCGGGGCCGCGCTCAGCGGATGTCGTCGGGCGTGACGATGATCCAGTTGCGGTTGGCCGTGACCGGATGCGCATGCGCGCTCTGGTGGCCGGCGTGTTCGTCCTGCAGCGCCTGGATATGGTCGCGGTAGCTGTCCTTGCGCGCGACGAACAGGCGCAGGCCGCCGCGGTCCGGATCCGGCCCGCGCAGGAACATCGGGCCGTCGCTGAGCGGCGTGTCGCCGGCCACGAGGATGGGTTTCTTCCACGGATGGATATAGGTGTGGATCGCCGCCTGCTTGCCTTCGTACCAGGTCAGCGGCGCCCACAACGCGGTCGTCAACTCGTCGTCCTGCAGCAGCGCCGGGTCGTAGCGGTGTTCGGCGATCAGCTTGCGCGCCGTGGTGACGGTGCCGGCGGCGCGGTCGCGCAGCAACACGGTCACGCCGATCACGTTCTGCGGCTTGACGTGGTAGCCGTAGCGCGGGTCCGACACCAGCATGCGCACGATCTCCTCGCTGGCCGCGCTGACGATGTAGACCTCGATGCCGTGTGCCGTCAACGCGCGGAACAGTTCCTGCGGGCCGCGCTGCATGCGCGGCACGTCGATGGCCAGCTCCACCACCTCGTCGCCGACGTATTGCCAGGCGGGAATCGGTTCGGTGCGCGCCAGCATGTCGTCCAGATGGCGCTTGATCTCGCGCAGCGTGAAGCCGGCGAAGACCTGGGTCGCCCACGGATATCCGACCTGGTCGTCGATCTCGCCCAGGCGCTGGTAATAACTGGTCAGGCTCTCGCGCCGCGCCGGCGTGTCGCGAAACGGGATCAGCTGCAGCGACGGCGCCATGGTCTCGCGCGTCAACACGCCGCGCAGTTCCAGGAAGGCCAGCAAGGCGCCGAGCAGGTCGTGGTGGTAGGTCGTGTAGTCGGCGTCGAACACCACGTAGGCGCCGGTGTGTGCATGGGTGCGGATCAGCTCCGCCAACTGCACGGCGGCATGGGCCGGCCAATGTGCCAGCATCGCCGTCACGGCGGCGCTGTCCGGGTCGGCGCGGGGAGTTGCGGGTGCGGTATTCATCGCGGGCTGCCGGGGCTGTGGTCCGCTAGCGCCGGAGCGCCGCCGACACCGCGGCCAGCGCGTCGCCGCCGTCGATCGTCGTCACGCCCTGCAGCCAGGGGGTCACGACCGAGGGGTTCTTCTGCAGGTAGGCGCGCGCCGCGGCATGCGGCCGGCCCTTCTCGAGGATGGGAACCATGACATGGCTCTGCATCTCGGCCGTGAAGCGCAGGTTGGACAACAAGGCCGCGACGTTGGGACAACGCTCCCGGTAACCACGCGCCAGCACGGTGTGGACCCGGCCCGCGCCGTCGTCCGGGCCGAATATATCGTCGCCGCCGCTGAGGTAACGCATCTTGAGCTGCACGTTCATCGGATGCGGCTCCCAGCCCAGGAACACGATCGCCTTGCCGCTGCGGCTGGCGCCTTGCACCTGCGCCAGCATCGCCGCCTCCGACGACTCGACCAGCGTGAAGCCGCCCAGGCCGAACCGGTTGTCGCGGATCATGCGCCGGATCGGCGCATTGGCTTCGCTGCCGGCCTCGATGCCGTGGATCCGGCCCTCGAGCGCCTTCTCGAAACGGGCGATGTCGGCAAAACTCTTGAGCCCCTTGTCGTGGAGGTGGCGCGGCACGGCCAGCGTGTAGCGGGCGCCGCTGAGGTTGGGGGTGTCCAGCACCTCGACATGCCCGTCGCGCACAAAGGCTTCGACGACCGGCACCATCGACGGTTTCCAGTAGCCGAGGAAGGCGTCGATCTGCCGGTTCTTCATGCCGGTCATGGCGATGGGCAACGCGGCCAGCGTGGCGCTCGGCTGGTAACCCAGTGCCTCGAGCACCACCGATGCCAGGCCGTTGGCCGCGGCGATGTCGCTCCAGCCCACGTCGGCGAACCGCACCGCCTTGCAGCTGGCGGGCTCGGCCGCCGCCACCGGCGTTGCGGCAAACACGGATGCGAGGGCAAGGACAAGCGACGGGAAGGCGGAAGGCATCGTGGGTTCGGTGGTCGTCGGGGTGGCGGCGAAGCGGTGCCGCGGGCCGCGGCTTGCAGGCCGCTGCGCGGGTTCCGGCCTCGCTGGCCCCCGCCATTCTAGGAGGCGGCCTGCACCCGTGCCGCCTCGCGCCGCGCGCCCCGGCGACCGCGGCCCGGCGACTCGGTGTTGACCGGCTGGCGCTCGGGCAGGGTCACCGCCTCGCGCAGACGCTCGTACGGTGCGGTCAGGTGCGGGATGGCCATCGCCTCGACGAAGAACTCCTGGAACCGCGGCTCCACGGCGGTCTCGATCTTCTCGATCCGGCGCACCAGCGACTCGATCGTGGGCCGTGCACGCTGGTCGAGCAGCGCGATACGCGCACCGGTGCCCGCGGCGTTGCCGGCCGAGCTGACCTGCGCGAGCGTGCAGTCGGGGATCATGCCCAGCACCATCGCGTACTTGACGTCGATGTGGCTGCCGAAGGCGCCGGCGAGCCGGATCCTGTCGACCTTGTCGATGCCCATGCGTTCCATCAGCAGGCGTACGCCGGCATACAACGCGGCCTTGCCCAGCTGGATGGCGCGCACGTCGTTCTGCGTCACCCGGATCGCGCTGCCTCCCTCCGGCGCCGGCCACAACTCGTAGGCGAAGGTGCGCCCGTCGCTCTGGATGCGCGGGCAGCGCGCCGCCAGTTCGCCGTTGATGACGCCGTCGTGGCGGATCACGCCGGCCAGGTACAACTCGGCCAGCACCTCGATGATGCCCGAGCCGCAGATGCCGGTCACGCCGGTGGCGCCGATGGCCTCGACAAAACCCGGGTCGTCGGACCACAGGTCGCATCCGATGACCTTGAAACGCGGCTCCAGCGTGACGGTATCGATGCGCACCCGCTCGATCGCGCCGGGCGCGGCGCGCTGGCCGCAGCTGATCTGCGCACCTTCGAAGGCCGGTCCGGTCGGGCTGGAGCAGGCCAGCAGCCGCTTGCGGTTGCCCAGCACGATCTCGGCGTTGGTGCCCACGTCCACCAGCAGCGTGATCTCGTCGGACAGGTCGGGGCGCTCGGCCAGCACGACACCGGCGGTATCGGCGCCCACGTGGCCGGCGATACACGGCAATACATAGATGCGTGCGTTGCGGTGGATGGCGAAATCGATCTCGACCGCCCAGATCGTGATCGCATGGTCGCTGGCCAGCGCGAACGGCGCGCCACCGAGCTCGATCGGCGAGATTCCCAGCAGCAGGTGGTGCATGATGGGATTGCCGACAAAAGTCGCCTCGAGGATGTCGGTCGGGTCGATGCCGACCTGGAAGGCGACGTCGGCCGCGAGCTGGTTGATCGCCACCCGCACCGCCTGCGTCATCTCCTTCTCGCCGCCCGGGTTCATCATCAGGTACGAGACCCGGCTCATCAGGTCCTCGCCGAAGCGGATCTGCGGATTCATGATGCCCGAGGCCGCCACCACCTCGCCAGTGGACAGGTTGCACAGGTGGGCGGCGATGGTGGTCGAGCCGACGTCGATCGCAATGCCGTAGGTGTGTTCGCGAAAACCCGGCCAGACCGCGATGATCTGGTTGCCGCCGTGCACCGCCACGGTGACCTTCCAGTCGCCCTCGCGCAGCGCCTGCTGCAGCCGGTGCAGCACCAGCACGTCGCACTTGAGGTCGGTCAGCCGCCATTCGAACTCCAGCGCGTCCTCGAGCCGGCGCAGGTCGCCGGACGGGTCGTGCATGTCGGGTTGCTGGACCTCGACGAAATGCAGCCGCACCACCGGGTTGAGCTGGATGTCGTGCGCCTCGGCCTCCTTGCGCACGACCTGGCGATGCAGCTGGCTGGCCGACGGCACGTCGATGACCACGTCGCCCAGCACCTGGGTCGAACACGACAGCCGCATGCCCTCGTCCATCGGCTGGGTGCTGCAGTATTCCTGCTCCACCGCGCTGAACTCGGACAGGTTCTCCGGCCGCGAGCGCACCCCGTGCTTGGCGAACTCGCCCACCGCCTGCGTGACCTGGCAGCGGCCGCAGATGCCGCGCCCGCCGCAGACCGAATCGATGTCCACGCCCAGCGAGCGGGCCGCCTGCAGCACCATGGTGCCGACCGGAAACCGGCCCCGGCGACCGGAAGGCGTGAAAACGACCAGCGGGTCCTTCGTACTCACAACATCATCCTCTCACGATGGCGGCCATCCGGCTCGATACGCCTCGCATCAACAACTTGCCGACCACGCACATCACCCGCCGCCGAGCACCCGCTCAGGCGCGCCGGCGTCTCCCCGCCTCGCGGCGGCCGCGGCCCATTTCGCCGTCGGCGCCCATGGCCGGCGCCTCGCGGAACTTGCGAATCCAGCGCATGCAGTCGGGGTCGTGGCCCATCATCACGTCGGCCGACATGATGGCCTTGACCACCTCGGCGTGCAGCGGGTTGGTGATGGCCGAGGTCATGCCGGCGGCAATTGCCATGGTCAGGAATCCGGCATTGATGCCGTTGCGTTCGGGCAGGCCGAAACTCACGTTGGATGCGCCGCAGGTGGTGTTGACCTTGAGCTCGGTGCGCAGCCGGTGCACCAGTTGCATCACCTGCACGCCGGCCTGGTTGATCGCGCCGATCGGCATCACCAGCGGGTCGACGACGATGTCGCTGGCCGGGATGCCGTGGTCGGCGGCGCGCTCGACGATCTTCTTGGCCACGGCGAAACGCACGTCCGGGTCCTGCGAGATGCCGGTCTCGTCGTTCGAGATCGCCACCACGGCGGCGCCGTACTTGGCCACCAGCGGCAACACCGTCTCGAGCCGGTCTTCCTCGCCGGTGACCGAGTTCACCAGCGGCTTGCCCTGGTAG
>JBFIDI010000383.1:0-5693 GCA_041581405.1 Burkholderiaceae bacterium | reverse complement strand
CCTTGCGCCGCTTGACCGCGTCGACGATCCTGCGCGCCAGCAGCGGGAAGATACCCAGCAGCACGAGGGCGCCGATCAGGCCCGGCGACAGGATGGATCCCAGGGAGTCGATCTTGGCCAGCTCGGTGCCGGCATAGACGTAGGCCACGGTGCCGGCGAGCATGCCGACCTGGCTGACCCAGAAGAAGGTCCAGGTCTTCATCCGGGTCAGGCCCATGACGAGATTGAGCACGAAGAACGGAATCGCCGGGATCAGCCGCAGCGTGAACAGGTAGAACGCGCCCTCGCGCTCGACGCCCTTGTTGACGTCGGCCAGCCGCCGGCCGAAACGCGCCTCGATGCTGTCGCGCAGCAGGTACCGCGCCACCAGCATGGCCAGCGTCGCACCCAGCGTGGAGGCGAACGACACCACGACGGTGCCCAGCACCAGCCCGAAACCCGCGCCGGCGGCCAGCGTCATGATGGCGGCCCCCGGCAGCGACAAGGCCGTGATGCCGACATAGACCGCGAAATAGGCCAGCGTCACGGTGACCGGGTTCTCGGCGAACAGGGTGTTGAACTGCGCCTGGCTCTGCTTGACGAAGTCCAGGCTGAAATAACGCCCCAGGTCGAAGACGAAGAAGGCCACCACCGCAGCCAGCACGACCACCAGGATCAGGATTTTTTTGGGGCTCACCGACAGGTACCGTTTCTTGTGTTGTGACGCACGCAGGACGCATGCGCCGGGAATGTGGCAGGTAGTCGCCGTTTCCCCTGCATTCTTACACCGTGGCGGTCGATCCGACGCGCATCAGGGGTGCACCAGCAGCAGGTCGCCGACGAAGGCCAGGCTGCTGCCGCCGGTGTTGTCGGCGTCGGCGCCGACCGCCAGCGCGATCAGCGGGGGCAGGGTCCGGGTCTCGTGGCCGAAGGCGCGCAGGAAATCGTCGGCCAGCGCACGGTCCACCGACACCCACGGACCGGGGCGCGCCGGACCCTGGCCGACGACCAGGTAACGCACGCGCGCACTGAAGGCATTGGGCACGATGCTGCCCACCGGCAGCAGGCGGTCCCACACGTAACACAGCGTCGCGGCGGGCAGGGGTTCGCCGGACAGGGCGCGGGCGATGCGCAGGCTGGCCCGTTCGCCGAAGGACATGCCGTCGAGGGGCATGTCGAACAAGGCGCAGACCTTGACCGGTGCATCGTCGCCTTCCCGGGTCCGCAGGTCGGCTGCCGCCAGGCCGCGCTCGAGCCGCCAGCGCCAGCGCAGCCGCACGGCGGGGCCGAGCTGCGCGGAGCCGGCATCGAAGACGAGATTGCCGTACGAGGCGTCGGCCCGGATGCGCAGCGCGGCCGGGCCGTCGTCCTGGGGCTGGACGTCGAAACGGGTCAACGGGAACGTCTGGCCCGGCAGGCCGACCACCCGCCATGGCGGCGCGACCGCGCCGGACTGCATGCGCGAGAAGCGCGCCTGCTCCAGCCGCGTGGCGAGCTCGTCGTCGGCTGCGGCGGCGCACGGCGGGGCGGCGGCCGTGAGCGCCAGGGCCAGCAGGCCGACGCGGGCGCCCCGTCGGCAGGGTCGGCCCGTCATTCCGTGGCCACGCAGTGCAGGGCGACCAAAGCCGGGTCGACTGGCCGCGCCGACGCCGTCACCGCATCGACCCGCGCTGCCGGCGGACCCTGGTGGCACCACTGCACGAGGGCGTCGACCGCGGCGGGCGGGCCCTGGACCACGGCTTCGACGCGGCCGTCGCGGCGGTTGCGCACCCAGCCGTCCAGGTGCAGCGTACGTGCGGTGGATTCGAGCGAGGCGCGAAAGAAGACTCCCTGGACATGACCGGAGATGAACAGGTGCTGGCAGACGGTCTCGGGATGCATGGTTCCAGGTTCGGTTGTTCGATCAGCCCCGATGGTAAGCCGGGCAAAAAAAAGGGGCTGCCCCGCGCGAACGCGGGGCAGCCCCCGGGGCGCCGCTCGGGCGCCCGATGGCCATGGATTCAGGTCAGACGCGGTCCTGCGGCCGGACGAACCATTCGTCGCGGGCGCTGGCGGACCAGGTGTCGATCTGCTTCTCGGCCTCGTCCTTGGCGATGCCGTAACGCTCCTGCAGCTTGCCGGACAGCTGTTCGCGGCGGCCGGCGATGACGTCGAGATCGTCGTCCGTGAGCTTGCCCCACTGAACCTTGGCCTTGCCGGTCAGTTGTTTCCAGTTTCCTTCGATACGGTCCCAATTCATGATGTCCTCCTTGTGCTTGGGTGGGTATGACGGCCGGGATGGCCGCTTGCGGGAACGCGGCGATGTGCCGCGATGGCTGCTTATCGCGCCAGCCAATCCTTGAGTTCGTCGGCATGTTCCTGCTCGTCGCTGAGGATGTCCTCGAGCAGGCGCCGGGTGGTGGAATCCTTGTCGCCGATCATCGCGATCATCTGGCTGTACGACTCGACGGCCACGCGTTCGGCGACCAGGTTGGCGCGGATCATCGCGGTCAGGTCCTTGGCGTCGTCATAGGCCGCATGGCTGCGCCGACTCAGCGAATCGGGCGAGAAGTCGGGCTCGCCGCCGAGTTGCACGATGCGCTTGGCCAGGCGGTCGGCATGCGCCGCCTCCTCGTTGGCGTGGATCATGAATTCCTCGGCGATCTTGGGCGAGGCCAGGCCGTCGGCCGTGAAGTGGTGGCGCTTGTAGCGCAGTACGCACAGCAGTTCGGTGGCCAGCGCATCGTTGAGCAGCCGGATGACATCCTCGCGCCACGGGCCGTAGTGCGGCGTGACCGCGCCTTCGTCGATGCTGCGTCGGGCCTGGTCGATGGCGTCCTCGTCCAGTCGCATTTGGTGTTGTGTCGTCGCGTTGGGGGTTTGCGGGTTCTTGGTGGTCATGTGTGCTCCCATGGGTTGGTTGTCCATCTGCCCGGGCGCTTGGCATCGGGTCTCTTGCACTGTAGGCAGTGGCGCCGGTCCCGGCCATCGGCGGCGAACGCCGGCCCATGTAGGAGTGCGCCGCGTGCCACCGTCGGAGACGCCCGAGCGGCCGCAAACCGGCCGTGCGGCATCGGGCGCAGCCGGGCTTCAGGCGCGAAAACGCGCGGGGCTCGGCAAGCCGTCGCGCAACTGCCGGATCTGCTGCAGGCTGCTCTCGATCCGGCGCAGCTGTTGTTCGACCACGGTGCGCACCCGCGCCGGCAGCGCATGCCGATCCAGCACCTGCCGGTAACGCTCGCGCGTCTCCGATTCGCCGCGCTCGCATTCGGCCACGATGGAGGCGTCGCACAGTCCGCACAGGGTACCGTGCACCGCCACCCAGCCGCGATGCAGGCTGCTGCTGGCCGACCCTCCGCGCATCGGCATGCCGCCCAGTTCCTGCACCAGCTCGTGCAGCTGTTCGCGCGCGGTGTCGCACTCCTGTGCCCGCTTGCGAAACAAGGCGCGATGGCCGCTGATGTTGGAGTAGTCCGCACAGGATGCGAATCCATAGGCGCTGTCGGCGCAGGTGTCGATGAGCCGGTTCAGCGCATCGATCAGTTCGAGGTCGGGGACGGCCGGTCGGACGGCGTGACGGGCGCCGCGCAATTGCGTCATGGTGCTTGCCTGGGGCATTCGGGTTTCCTCCTTGGTGTACATGCGCCGGAGCCCCTGCGGCCGGCGGGTGGGCCGGGGGTGTGTGCGTGCGCTCATGCTAGGCAGCGTCGGGCGGGCGGCCCATCGGCCGCGACCATGTCGCGCTGTAGGAAATTGCCGCATGCCGCACAGGGGGTGGCGGACCCGGCCCGCCGGCCGTGGGCGGCGCACTGTCCGACAGGCGCAGCCGGTCCGGGCCGACAGCCGGTGCGCGGCGACTCGCCTACGCTGTTGGAGGCGATCACTGCCGGGAGACTCCATGCCATTCACGACCATCGTCCAGTTGCTCAAGTCCGCCGGCATGCGACTGGTGCGCCTGCGCAACCGCCGTGCCGGCGGTGGCGCCATCGCCGGCGGCCGCGGGCTGGCGCGGGCCATGCTTTTCATGCCCGTGCTGGTGGGCTGCAGCAGCCTGCCGGTGTTCGTTCCCGACATGTCGCGTCGCGACGTGACGCCGCAGATGGCGAGCGCGCGCGGCGTGTTGACGGCAAGCCAGAGCCGGGCCGTGCTCGAGCGCCTGCGCAGCCGCGGCACCCCGACCGACATCTTCGAGCGCCACCTGGCGCTGGAGGAGGAGATCGTCGGCAGCCCGCTGACCACCGGCAACCGGGTGCAGTTGCTCAAGGACGGGCCGGCGACCTACGCCGCCATGCTCGCCGCGATCGCGGCCGCGCGGGACCATGTGAACATGGAGACCTACATCCTGGACGACGACGACATCGGTCGGCGCTTCGCGCAGGCGCTGATCGCCAAGCAGCGCGAGGGGGTACAGGTCAACCTGATCTACGACAGCGTGGGCACGCTGAACACGCCGCAGGCGTTTTTCGATCGGCTCTCGGAGCACGGCGTGCACCTGCTGGAGTTCAACCCGGTCAACCCGCTGGAGGCGCGCAAGGGCTGGGAGATCAACCAGCGCGACCACCGCAAGCTGCTGATCGTCGATGGCGCCACGGCCTTCCTGGGCGGCATCAACATCAGCGGTGTGTATGCGAGCGGCTCGTCCAAGCTGCGTCGGCCTGCGCAACACGCGGACGACAACCCGGCCTGGCGCGATACCGATCTGCAGATCGACGGCCCGGTGGTGGCCGAGTTCCAGAAGCTGTTCCTGACGACCTGGCGCGAGCAGAAGGGCGAGCCACTGGCGGTGCGCGACTATTTTCCGGAGCTCGCGCCGGTGGGCGACCAGGTGGTGCGGGCCATCGGCAGTTCACCGGACGACGACTACAGCCAGATCTACGGCACCTTGCTGTCGGCCATCCACAGCGCCGAGAGCAGCGTGCAGATCACCAATGCGTATTTCGTCCCCGACCCGCAGCTGCTCGACGCGCTGACGGCCGCCGCGCTGCGTGGCGTCGATGTGTCGCTGATCCTGCCGTCGCAGACCGATTCGTGGCTGGTGTTGCATGCCGGCCGCGCGCACTACACCCGGCTGCTGCGCGCCGGCGTGAAGATCTTCGAGCGCCGTGGCGTGATCCTGCATTCCAAGACCGCGTTGATCGATGGTGTCTGGGCCACGGTCGGTTCGACCAATCTGGACTGGCGCAGCTTTCTGCACAATTACGAGCTCAACGCCGTCGTGCTGGGCGAGCGGTTCGGCCGCCAGTTGCAGGCCATGTTCGACCAGGACCTGGAACAGTCCGACCGCGTGAGCCTGGCCGAGTGGGAGCGGCGTCCGATCGACCAGCGGCTCAAGGAAACGTTTGCACGTGTCTGGGAGTATTGGTTGTGAAAGCTCACCTGGCCGCCTGGATGGCGTGTATCGCCGTGATGCTGGTGCTCGATGCCGCGTGGATCGGCGGCATCGCGCAACCGGTGTACCGGCAAGGCATCGGCCACCTGATGGCGGAGCAGTTCCACGTGCCGGCGGCGGTCGCGTTCTACCTGATGTACGGCGTGGCGCTGATGGTGTTCGCGGTCGCGCCCGGCGGCGTCACGGCGGCATGGCGCGGCACGTTGGCGCGCGGCGCCTTGTTCGGCCTGTTCGCCTATGCCACCTATGACCTGACCAACATGGCCACGCTGCGGGACTGGGCGCTGGCGATGTCGCTGATGGACATGGCCTGGGGCAGCATCGCGAGCATGGCGGCCGCCGCGGG
>JBFIDI010000382.1:0-5702 GCA_041581405.1 Burkholderiaceae bacterium | reverse complement strand
GGCTGCCATAGGTCCGTGCGGCCCGGTCGAGCGCCTCGGGCAGCAGGCCTTCGTCATCCATCTCCAGCCCGATGACCTGCAGCCGCAACGAGCGCGCCAGCTCCAGCATGCCGGAATAACTCAGCGACTCGGTCAGGATGGTGTCGCCGGCACGCGCCACCGTGCGCAGTACCGCGGCCAGCGCGTGTTGCGCGCCATGCGTGACCATGACCCGCTCGGCCTGTCCCGGCATGCCGAACTGCTGCTGCAGCCACGCCGCACCGGCGGCGCGGTGGTGGGGCATGCCGGCCTCGGGCTGGTATTGCAGCAGGCCGGCCGCCGCGGGATTGCCCGGACGGGCCAGTTCGGACAGCGTCTGCTGCAAGGCCTGGCCTTCGCCGGTGTCCATGGCCACGTTGTGCGCCAGGTCGATCATCGCCGGCGCCGTCGCATGCGCCGGACCGTTCTGGCCCATGTCGAGGTTGCGCACGTAGGTGCCGTCACCGACCCGTGCCAGCGCCAGCGCGCGTTGTTCCAGGCTGGCATAGGCCCGGCTCACGGTGCCGGCGGTCACGCCCAGGCGCTTGGCCATCACCCGGTGCGGCGGCAGTTTCTCGCCGGGCGCGTACTGGCCGCTGACGATGGCGTGTGCGAGGTCGTCGGCGATCGACTGCGCCTTGGACTTGCGCGGCTGCGCGGTCATGGGCTGGGCGATCGCGGCCGGCCGTGCCGTGCGGGCCGGCAATGGTGTTGGCATTCGTTCATGGGCGGGAGAGTCACGGCGCATTATCGTTGGCCGTCCGCGCATCCGGACCCGCACGCCCAGGGTTCATGAGAACCGGTAGGTGGTCGGGAGCAAGTCGAAGCTCATGGTGTCGTCGTGGATCGCGCGCGTCCCCATGCTGAGCAGGTGGAGCTGATCCGGGGCATGGCCACGGGCTGAATCTTCGTCCGCGGCGAGATACCGTGTTCGGCATTCGCTGGCGATCACACTGCCGGGTCCGTCGGTGGTGACGCTGACCGACGCCCGGGCGGCCCCTTGCCTATCCGCAATTCAGCCGTTACGGCGGCTTGAGCGGCGGGCATGCCCAACAGTCCCCGGCATGCGATGGCCGCTATCACCTCGATCAGGAAACGGAGCAATCGACGTGCGCGGGTCGCTGGCGATGGCCTCGTATTTGGTGGGTCGGCCGCGATGATCGGGCTCGGCTCGGGTCATGTGCCGGTGACGTGCGGGGCGGGAACGCGCCTGGAGTCTCGTAAGTCTGGGGACCAGTAGCACCGACGGCGACAAAACGGATTCCGCTGTCGAATTTCTTGACACGATGTCGGGAATGGGGCGCGATGGCTTGGCGCATCACCCCCAATGCGTTTCATCGTGGCGTCGCAAGTCCTTGATTTTGCAGCTTTGTCCCGGGTCTACCCCAGGATCGAGGGGGAGGGTCGGTGCATTTGTTGCAATGGTTTTGCACTGACGCCGGCAGGCCCTGCAGGGTTTGCCCGCGCAGGTGCGCGTTTGGTCAGCGGCGCCTGAGGCTTGTCGATGTCAATCCGTAACCGACCATTGACAAGGAGATTACCGAATGACGAAACGTATCGAGTTCACCCATGCTACCGGGCGATGGGGTTGCGCGATGCGCAGCATGGCTGTGGGAGTCGGGGGTTTTGTCGTGGCCGCGGCAGCCCACGCCGGATTCGAGGAGTTCGTGATCCGCGGGACGCCAACCATCAACGACCTCGGTGGCGGACAGACCGAAATTCTGACGACCGCCGGGGGCGACAAGGCCGCACTTGGCTCGAACGATGTCAATGGCCAGACGCTGGGCAGCCTGACCCAGATCGCCATCGAGCGACTGGACGACCGGTCCCGGTTCACGCCGGGTTCAGGCCCCCACGTCGCGCCGTATCTCAATTTCTGGATCACCGACGGTGCAGGCAATTTTGCGGTGGCCGCCAATGAACCATCCAATGCGGCGTTTCAGTCCCTGTTCGTCAATGGCTACGATCTGTCGTTCAGCGACCTGGCCGACAAGGTGGTGAAGATCTACGAGAACGCAGACGTGTCCTGGCTGCCGAATGCGGGCGTGGGCCTGACCTTCGGGGACATCTCGACGTTCCTCATCCAGGCGCCGACGGTCACCCAGCTGACGACCGGATGGGCGGGCCTGGGTTCGGGTGCTCCGCGGGAACTCGGGACCAACAAAGCGTACGGCGTGAACTGGGTGTTCGGCGATACCTTGTCCAACTATGTCTCCGGCGATCCGGGCTACGTCGTTGCGAATGCGCGCGTCGGTGCCGCCACCGTCCCGGAACCATCGAGCATGGCCTTGATGGGCCTGGCCTTGCTCGGCGTGGCTGCGATGCAGCGACGCAAGCGGCACTGACGGTTTTCCGTCAGCTGCGAACGAGCCCCGCCCCGTGCGGGGTTCGTCGTTTCTGGCTGTCCCGTACGCGGCAACGCGGCGTGGGCAGCATCGCCGCCGACCGTTGCGGCGGGACCCCTCTCCCAGCCATTAGCCGCGCTCATGCGCCTGCGAAAATTTGCTCGTTCGAATTTCGGCAACGAAGCGCGGACACTCTCGCCACGCGGCGGGAGCGGCGTCGGCACGTTACCCGCCCCGGGGCCTGCACGTGGCGCTCACCAGTGCTTTTCCGGTACCTTCGAGCCGGCCGAACTGACCGCCGGTGCCGGGCGAGGTTACGCACCTCGGTGCCGTGCAACCCGCGCCAGCGCACGGCGCTCCAGCCTGGCATAGGGCGCGGCTCACCATGCTGCCATGGCCGGTGCAGCGAAGCGTCCTGCCGCGGTCACGGGTTGTCCTTCAGCAGTTGCTCGGCGATGTCGATGGCGATGTCCACCATGCGGTGCATGTGCGCCTTGGAGAAATGTTCGGCGGCCACCGGATCGCCGTGGTAGACGGCACGGGCGATGTCGAGATGGTCCGACATGTTGCGCAGCCAATGGTCGTGCCGCAAGTCCCGGAAGTAGATCGTGTGCAGGATCGGGAAGTTGAACTGGTCGAGCAGGTCGCCGATGTCGGGTATGCCCGACATGGTGTTGATGGTGCGGTGAAACAGTCCGTTCTCGCCGCGGTGGTTGCGCTCGCAATCGCGCGCACGTTGCTCCTCGATCGCGTCGAGCAGGCCCTGCATCAAGGCCTTGTTGCCCGGCAGGTGCACCCGTTCGGCGGCGGCACGTGCGCCCAGGCCGGAGATGACTTCGCGAATCCGGAACTGCGCGACGATTTCATCGCGGTGTGGCGTTGCCACGGTGGCGCCGCGATAGGGTTCGATCCGGATGAAGCGGTTGATTTCCAGCCGTCGGAACGCCTCGCGCACGGAACTGCGACTCACGCCCAGCCCCTTGGTGATGTCGCCTTCCGTCAGCCGTTGCCCTGGCCGGTATTCGCCGTCGACGATACGTCGGCAGATCTCGTTGGTGACGAAGTCGGACACGCTGGAGGACTGCCGCGCCAAGCCGTCGGACGGTTGGAAGAACGGAACGAGTACGTCGGGCGGTGTGACCATTTTCTACCTGAATTGTCAGACAGGATGATTCCATTTTGATGGAGAACACAGATTCTGTCGATGCCGCAGGCAGCACCGCCGGACTCGCGCAGAAGCGATGCAGGCTATTGACACATCAACGACCGTTGGTCAAAAATGGTGACACACCGAGCTAGAACTGGATAAAAGTGTTTCCTAACTCTGACGTTTCCGTTACTGCTGGCGCCAGCCTTGATCCTTTGGAGGTCGAGCGATTGGATCGTCGGGTCCAGGAGCTCTTGAAACCATTGTCAGACAAAGTGTCGCTTTTGTTGTCCAGCGAAGCGGGGGACCAGTACCTGCGCGACTGGACCGGGACCTATGGCTGCGCCGCGCCGGTGGTGCGACCGCGCACACCGGATGCACTGGCTGCCGTGGTGCGTTGCCTGGGCGACGACGGTATTTCCATGGTGGTGCAAGGCGGCATGAGTGGCCTGGTCGGCGGTGGCGCGCCATGTCCGGGTGAAGTCGTCGTATCGACCGAGTTGCTGCGCGCCATCGAGGATGTCGATATCTATGGCGGCACCATGACGGTGCAAGCCGGCGTGACCCTGCAGGCGGTGCAGGAGGAGGCGCAGCGGCATGGGCTCTTCTACCCGGTGGACCTGGGCAGCCGCGGCAGTTGCGTCATCGGTGGCAATCTCGCGACCAACGCGGGCGGCAACCGGGTGCTGCAATATGGGATGACCCGTGCCAACGTGCTGGGCCTGGAGGCGGTGCTGGCCGACGGCAAGGTGTTGTCGCGCCTGGGGCAGGTCATCAAGGACAACGCCGGTTATGACCTCAAGCAACTCTTCATCGGCTCGGAAGGCACGCTGGGTTTCATCACGCGCGCGGTGTTGCGGCTGCATCCCTTGCCCCGCGAACGCGTGACGATTGCGCTCGGCTTGCAGCGCCTGGACCAGGTGCTCGATGCGCTGGTTGCATGCCGGCGCCATTTCGGGCCGGGGCTCACCTCGTTCGAAGTCATGTGGAGCGACTTTCTGGCGTATGTCACCGGGGAACTCGGCATCGGGCGCGACCCGTTTGCCGCTCAGGCGGCATTCGTGGTGCTGGTCGAGATCTCGTGTTTCGACACCAGCGCGGCGCGCGACCGGGAGCGGATCACCGAATCACTGCAAGCCATATCCGAACAACTCGATACCGAACATGTGGTGATCGCCCAGTCGCTCAACGAGGCGGCGCAGTTGTGGCGCGTGCGCGACTCCTCCGGCGAAGTGGCGCGGGCCTTGGGCGACTACCTGTCGTTCGACATCAGCATCCCGGCACGCCACCTGCAGGTCGTGCTCGAACGCATCAACGCCGCGCTGCTGGCGCTGGACCCCGGGTTGCGGCGCATGACCTATGGTCACCTGGGGGACGGCAATCTGCATCTGCTCATCGCCGGTCACGGTGCACGGGCGCAGCAGGTGGAGCGGATCGTGCACGCCGAGGTGCAGGCCTGCGCCGGATCGATCTCCGCCGAACACGGCATCGGTATTGCCAAGCGTGATGCCTTGCAACAGGTCCTGCCGGCGACGGCGCTCGACGTGATGCAACGCATCAAGTCCGCGCTCGACCCGAACGGCCGGATCAACTCCGGGCGTGTGATGCCGGCGCGCGCGTCGACAAGCCATTGAGCCCATCCCTTGTTTTTCACCAACCAGACTGGAACACACCATGAAGCGAACCCTGATCAAACATCTGGCAGCCATCGGCATCGGCCTGGGCCTGGCGCTCGGCAGTTCTGCCGCGCTGGCACAGAAAGAGGTCAAGGTGGCGGTGGCCTTGTTCGGACCGCACCCCACATTGCAGCAACTCATCGACAGCTTCAAGAAGGAGTTGGCCGACCAGGGTTTCAAGGTCACGTATGACGAGGGTCACGTGAACTTCGATCGCTCGCTTGCGCCGCAATTGCTGCACCGCTTGTCCGCCGGCAATCCCGATCTGATGCTGACCATCACGACGCCGCTGACACAGACCGCCAAGCAAGCCCTGGCCAACCGGAAATACCCGATCGTGTTCGGTGCCGTCACCGATCCCGTGGGCGCCAAGCTCGTGGCTTCGATCGACAAGGGCGATCCACTGATGACGGGCGGCTCGAACATTCCCAACATGGATGCGACCGTGGGTTTCATCAAGCAGATGCTGCCCAATGTCAAGCGCCTGGGCTTCATCTACAACCCGGGAGACGATGC
>JBFIDI010000381.1:0-5704 GCA_041581405.1 Burkholderiaceae bacterium | reverse complement strand
GCTCGACGCGCTGCTGCAGCGCAAACCCACGCAACTCTCGGGCGGCCAGCGCCAGCGCGTGGCGATCGGCCGCGCCATCGTGCGTGAACCCAAGCTGTTCCTGTTCGACGAGCCGCTGTCCAACCTGGATGCCGAGCTGCGCGTATCCATGCGCGCCGAGATCCGCGACCTGCATGCCCGGCTCAAGGCCACCATGGTCTACGTGACACACGACCAGGTCGAGGCGATGACGATGGCCGACAAGATTGTCGTGTTGCGCGCCGGCCGGGTGGAGCAGGTCGGCGCACCGCTGGAGCTGTACAACCACCCGGTCAACACGTTCGTTGCCGGCTTCATCGGCAGCCCGCGCATGAACTTCCTGCCGGCGGAGCTGGTGACCGGCGCCGACCATCCGGACGGCGCGCCGACGCCGCCGCCGGGCACACACACGATCGGCCTGCGGCCCGAACATGCGGTGATCTCCGAGCACGGGCCGATCCGCATGCATGTGGCCCAGGTCGAGCAGCTGGGCTCGACCAGCCTGCTGCACGGCCATGTCGGCGTCGACACGCCGTTCGAGATGGTGTG
Source organism: Burkholderiaceae bacterium (assembly GCA_041581405.1). GTDB lineage: Bacteria > Pseudomonadota > Gammaproteobacteria > Burkholderiales > Burkholderiaceae_C > CAISIP01. The sequence goes on along the minus strand of JBFIDI010000381.1, from coordinate 5,137 downwards.
TGCCGGCCAGACGACGATCCGCGGCGGCGACAGCGTGGGCATCGGCATGCCGCTGCAGCACCTGCACTGGTTCGATGCCCAGGGCCTGCGGCTGGACGGCATCGGCGCGGCCGCCAGGCCTTGACCCCGCGCGCGTCGAACCCCGCGCTTACAGCCACCGACGATGAAGACACTGCAGCAACAAGGCCCGGCCCGGGCCGACGCACAGGGCATGACGATCGCGCTGCACGGCGGCGACCGCCTGCAACTGGAGATCCTGGAGCCCGCGCTGGCGCGGGTGCGCCTGCAACCCGCGGACGGTTACCGCGAGCCCCGCACCTGGGCCATCGCGCCGCAGGCCGGGCAGGACGTGCCGTGGCAGGGCCGCGAGCGCGACGACCGCAGCGGTTTCGCCTGCCCGCAGGCGCAACTGCAGCGGCATGACGACGGCGCCGTCACGCTGCGCACCGAAGCCTTGTCCGTGTCACTGGGCGCCGGCCCGCTGGCCTTGCGCTGGAGCGACGCCCAGGGCCGCCCCATGCTCGCAGACCGCGCCAGCGCCGCCTACATGCACAGCCACCGCCTGGGCGCCGTGCGCCACTACCTGCAGCGCGAACCCGGCGACCGGTATTACGGCCTGGGCGACAAGACCGGGCCGCTGGACCTGCACGGCCGCCGCCTGCGCACGCTGGCCATGGACGCGCTGGGTTACGACCCGCGCAGCGGCGACCCGCTGTACAAGCACTGGCCGTTCGTGCTCAGCCGCAGCAGCCAGGGTGCGTGGTGCGGCCTGTATTACGACACGCTGGCGGCCTGCAGCTTCGACCTCGGCTGCGAACACGACAACTACCACGGCCTGTACCGCCATGTCGAGATCGACGACGGCGACCTGGACTATTACGTCATCGCCGGCAACACCCCTGCCGAGGTGATCGCGCGTTTCGTCGCATTGATCGGCGGCACCGCGCTGCCGCCGCGCTGGTCGCTCGGATACGCGCAGACCGCGATGGGCCTGGCCGACGCGCACGATGCCCAGCGGCAGCTCGACGGTTTCATCGAACGCATCGAACACGAAGGCATTCCGTGCTCGGCGTTCCACTACGGTTCGGGTTATTCGTCGCGCGGCAAGCGGCGTTATGTGTTCACCTGGAACGAAACCAAGTTTCCGCAGCCCAGGACGCTCAATGCCCGCTTCCATGCCAGCGGCATGCAGGTGGTGGCCAATATCAAGCCCTGCCTGCTCGACGACCACCCGGCCTTTGCGCAGGTGCAGTCGCACGGCGGCTTCATCCACGATGCGCAAGGCCAACCCGTGCTGGAACCGTTCTGGGACGGCATGGGCGCCCACCTGGACTTCACGCATGCACCGACGATCGCATGGTGGCAGCAGCAGCTACGCCAGCAGGTGCTGGACTACGGCATCGACGCGGGCTGGAACGACAACAACGAATACGCCATCCTCGACGACGACGCGTTGTGCGACGGCTTCGGCCAGCCGATCCCGATGCACCGCGCCCGCCCCTTGCACGGCCTGCTGATGACCCGCGCCAGCGTCGAGGCGCAACGGCAACACGCGCCCGGCACACCGGCGTTCAGCGTCAGCCGCGCCGGGCCGCCGGGCATCCAGCGTTACGCGCAAACATGGAGCGGCGACAACACCACCAGCTGGGACTCGTTGCGCTGGAACATCCGCACCGGGCTGCAGATGTCGCTGTCGGGCCTGTTCAACGTCGGCCACGACGTCGGCGGTTTTGCCGGCCCGTCGCCGGATGCCGAGTTGTTCCTGCGCTGGGTGCAGGCCTGCTGCCTGAACCCGCGCATGGTGATGAATTCCTGGAAGGCGGACGGAACCAACAACGTGCCCTGGCTGCACCCGCAGGCGACCGAACACGTGGCGGCGGCGATCCGGCTGCGCTACAGCCTGATGCCCTACCTGTGGTCGCTGTTCGAACGCGCCAGCCGCGACCATGAGCCCATCATCCGGCCGACGTTCTACGATTTTCCGGACGACGAACACTGCTACGCCGATGCCGACGACTTCATGCTGGGCCGCGAACTGCTGGTGGCGCCGGTGGTCGAGCCGGGTGCGACAAACCGCCGCGTCCATCTGCCGGCCGGGCCGCAGGCCTGGTTCGACTTCCACACCGGCGAGCGCTTCGCCGCCGGCCAGGCCCACACCGTGGCCGTGTCGTGGGCCAGCCTGCCGCTGTTCGCGCGCGCCGGCGCGTCGATCCCGGTGGCCGGCGCCGGCGCCGGCATCCAGCGGCACGACGACCCGGTGCGCGACACGCGACTGTTTCGCGCTTGACGCGGCCGCGGGCCGCGCGCTCAGTGCGCGATCGACATCACCAGGCGCATCAGGCCCGATTGCCGGTGCACGCCGGTCTTGTCGAACACCGCGCGCATCTGCGTCTTGAGCGTGGACTGCGCCACCTGCCGCTGCGCGCCATACGACTCCGGCGTGGCGCCTTCGAACAAGGCCATGACCAACGCGGTCTCAGCCGGGGTCAGCTGGTACAAGGCGGCCAGCATCGCACGCGGGTCGACCGCGGCGCGGCCTTCGCGCACCAGAAACCCGATGGCCGCGGCCTGGTCGGCCTTCGGCGTGCGTGCCGGCGGCGGCGCCAGCCGGATCACGACGCCATCGCCGGCGGCACCGGCCAGGCGGACCGACAACGTGAACCGGGTGTCGAAGCGGTAGTTGCTGCACGCCGCCAGGGCCCTGGCCAGCGCGGCGGCCTGCGCGGGATCGTCCGCGACCAGATGGCCCTGGCGCACCAGCGGCGGCGCGACGGACGCGAACAGCGTCTCGGCGGCGGGGTTGGCCAGCAGGATCCGTCGCTCCCGCGACAACACCACCACCGCGGTGGCCACGCGTTCGATGGCCACCGCGCCCCAGTTGTCGCTGGCCGCGCGCAGGCGGCTGCGCACCAGCAGGGCCTGGGACAGGTGGGGCTGTATGCGCCGCAGGCAGGCCTCGTCGGCGGCGGAAAAATCGGCCGAGCCATGCGGCCGGTACACACTCAGCGGCGTGACCGGGATGTCGCCCGTGCTGCCGTCGTTGACGATCGCGCCCAGGCCATGGCCGATGTCGCAGGGAGCGAGGTAGTCGGCATGCATGCGCGAACGGCGGGTCAACGCGTCCGGCACGAGGTCGCGGGTGCGGTAGGTGATGCCGGTCGCAAGATGGGTGTGGCGCTGCAGCAGTGCGTGGTACCAGACGTCGACGTCGGCCGCCTCGGACAGGTAGCGGTCCATCACGGACTCCGGCATCTTGTGGCACACCTTGAAGCCACCGGCGGCCAATGGCTGGAAGGGCGTGAACAGGAATGCGCTCGAGGCGTGCAGCAGGTCTGCCGCCTGCCCGACGACGCCTTGCCAGGGCGTCGCGTCGAGCGCGGCCGCGTAGATGTCGTGTACCAGCCGGCCTTCGGGATCCATGGAGCACCTCCGCCTGTGGGTTCCCGCATGTTGCGCCGCCGGCAGCCGGTTGCGGCATCACCCTTTCGGGGGATGCCACTGGACGCGGCGAACGGCGATGACGCCGGCGCCCCTGCGGCCGCCTGCGCGGCCGGCCCCCCGCCGCGGCGTCAGGACTTGCCGGCCACCGGCGCTGCGGGCGGACGCGGCTCCGGAACCTTGTTCGGGATCGCCGGGATCGACTGCAGATAGGTGTACACCGCCGTCAGGTCGGCGTCGGTCATGTTGTTGTAGACCGGGTACGGCATCGGCGGCAGGATCTCGCGGCCGCGGCCCATGCGCCGTCCGGTGCGGATCGTGTCGATGAAGTCCTTGGCCGTCCACTTGCCCAGCCCGGACTCGCGGTCCGGCGTCAGGTTGGCGGTGTAGGTCACGCCCCAGGGGCCGGCGTAGGCGGTGTTGGTGGCGGCAATGGTCACCAGCCACGGGCCTTCGGGCAGCTTGGGCGCCGGCGGCATCACCATGGCCTGGGGATGGCCCGACAGGGCGCGGCGCATGTCCGGCTCCGGCCCGTTGGGGCCGACGTGCCAGGGCGTATGGCAGTCGTGGCAACCCGAGGTCGAGACGATGTATTTGCCGCGCGCGATCAGCTCGTCCTTGGACATGCCGGCGGCCGAGGCTGCCGGCTTGCCCGCCGCCGATTGCGCCAGGGCCGGGGTGGCGCCGGCCAGCAGCAGCAAACCGGCGGCGGCGGCGCCTGCCGCGGCCAGCAGGGTCGCCCGCTTGCGGTGGCCGCGGCCGCCCTGGTGCAGGTGGTGATGATGCAGTTGCGGTTGTTGCGTTTTTTTCACGGTGTGAGCTCCTTGAGGGGTGAAGAAAGTTCGTGGTCCAGAATCCATTGGCGGATCAGTTGCAGGCCGGCGACGTCGACGACCGAGACACCCATGGGCGGCATGCGGCTCATCACATGGGGCGAGGCCATGCGCTGCAGCAGCGTGCTGTCGTCGACGCGGCCGGGCGCGATGCGTTGCGCCTCGGCGTCGACGCCCCGGTCGCCCCGGTCGGCACGAAAGCGGCTGGTCTTGCCGTACAGCGAGGCCCAGGTGCGCCGGGCGCTGCCGGGCGCGTCGGCGACCGACTGCAACAAGGCCATGTCCATCGAGGCCAGCGGGCCGGTGTCGTTGTGGCAGTGGCCGCAGTTGGCGTGCAGGTAACCGAGCGCGCTGCGGGCCACGGCGCTGCCGGCGGCAATCCGCGGCGGCGGGCGGTTGACGGTGGCGGGCAACAGCCGCAGCAGGCCCCGCGCCTGCAGGTCGGCCAGGTCGGTGTGGCCGGGCGGCGGTGTCTCGGCGTGCGGCACCAGCGGGTCGCGGTCCGGCGACAGCTGCAGGGCGCCGAAACCCAGCACCGGCGACGGGCCGCCCTCGTGGCAACCGCGGCAATCGGCGCGCGAGGGCACGGCGTACAGGCCGCCGGGCGCACCCGGCGCCGGCAGCGCGCGCACACCCCTCTCGGGCGCGAGCAAGGCGTCCGTGCCCTGCAGGTTCCAGACATAGGTGGCGAACCGCCAGCGGCCGTCGGCCAGGCGTTCGATGAAACGGGTCTCGATCGGGCGGCCGGCGTGCGCGAACTCCTTCCACAAACGGGTGCCGACTGGGAAGCGCCAGGCGTCCGGGTCGGACGCATCGATGAACGTGCCGGGCGGCAGTCGGATCCAGCGGCGTTTGCTCGCGCCGTC
>JBFIDI010000380.1:0-5731 GCA_041581405.1 Burkholderiaceae bacterium | reverse complement strand
GGCGTGTACCCGGTCGACCAGGTTGGACGGGTGCAGCAGATCGGTCTCGCGTGTGCCCGGGGCGGCGCCGCGCACATCGACACCGGCCACGGCACCGGCGCGGGCGATCAGCACCGTGCAGCCGGTCGGGCGGCGCGGATCGGTGAACTGGCCGACTTCGATGCCGCCGACATCGGTGATGGAGTCGGTGGCATCGGTGGCGGCGGGGCCGGTGGAATCGGGGCCCGGCATCGGTTCGGACGGGGCCTGCGTGGCGCTGCGCGGTGGGGTCATGCTCATGGTGGTTTTCATTATCGTGCCGCCACCGGTCGCCGCCGGCCGCCACCGTTCATCGCGGTTGTGCGTGTCGCCGTCGTGTGGCCCTGGCCGGGACGCCGCGCGTCGGCAACTATTTGCGCACCATGCGCAAGCCGTTGCCGACCACCAGCAGGCTGGCGCCGACGTCGGCGAACACCGCCATCCACATCGTGCCCAGGCCGGCGATGGTCAGCGCCAGGAACACCGCCTTGATGCCGATCGCCAGCGTGATGTTCTGCACCAGGATGCGGTGCGTGGCCTGCGACAGCCGCACGAAGCCGGCCAGCTTGTGCAGGTCGTCGTCCATCAGCGCGACATCGGCGGTCTCGATCGCCGTGTCGGTGCCCATCGCGCCCATCGCGAATCCGATGTCGGCCCGCGCCAGCGCCGGCGCGTCGTTGATGCCGTCGCCGACCATGCCGACGACCGCGCCGCCGCGGGCCAGGCCGGTGATGGCCGCGAGCTTGTCCTGCGGCAGCTGGTTGCCGCGCACTTCGGTGATGCCGACCTCGCGGCCGATGGCCTGTGCCGCATGCGGGTTGTCGCCGGTCAGCATCAGCGTGCGGATGCCCAGCGCGTGCAGTTCGGCCACCGCGCTGCGGCTGCCCGCCTTGACGGTGTCGGCGACGACGAACAGCGCCAGCACGTGTCGCCGGTCCGCCAGCATCACGACGGTGGTTCCCTGGCGCTCGAGCGTGTCGAGCCGCTGCTCCAGCATGCCGGAGCACAGGCCCTGGTCGTGCACCATGCGGTGGTTGCCCAGGGCATAGGCCTGGCCGTCGATGACGCCGCGCACGCCTTGTCCGGGCAGGGCTTCGAAATCGGAGACCGGCACGGTGTCGATGCCTTCGGCTTGCGCGGCCCGGGCAATCGCCTGGGACACCGGATGGTCGGAGCGGCCGGCCAGGCTCGCGGCCAGGCGCCGGTGCCGGAGCAGGGTGTCGCCGTCGTGGTCGTGGTCGTCGCCGCTGGCGGTGGGTGTTCCCGAGCCCGTGCGGCCGTCGTGCCGCGGGGCTGCCTCGCAGCCGGTCTGCATCGGCTGGCCGTGGGTCAGCGTGCCGGTCTTGTCCAGCGCCAGCCAGGTCAGCCGGCGACCCTGCTCGAGGAAGGCGCCGCCCTTGACCAGGATGCCCTTGCGCGCGGCCGCGGCCAGGCCGCTGACGATGGTCACCGGCGTCGAGATGACCAGCGCGCAGGGGCAGGCGATGACCAGCAGCACCAGGGCCTTGTAGATCCAGTCCCACCACACGCCCTGCATCAGCAGCGGCGGCACGATGGCGACCGCCAGCGCCAGCGCGACCACCGCCGGTGTGTAGATGCGGGCGAAGCGGTCGACGAAGCGCTGCGTCGGTGCCTTGTTGCCCTGGGCCTGCTCGACCGCATGGATGATGCGCGACAGCAGCGTGTCGCCGACCCCCGCGCTGGTGCGGTATTCGAAGCCGCCGGCGCCGTTGACGGTTCCGGCGAACACGGCGTCGCCGGGCGCCTTGTCCACCGGCAGGCTTTCACCGGTGATCGGCGCCTGGTCGATGCTGGTGCGGCCGCTGACGAGGTGGCCGTCGAGCGCGATGCGCTCGCCGGGGCGCACGCGCACCAGCGCACCTGGTGCGACCGCGGCGGCGGGAACCACCTCCCAGCGGCCGTCGCCGTGCTGCACCGTGGCCTGCTCCGGCGCCAGCTGCATCAGGCCCTGGATCGCGTTGCGGGCCCGGTCCAGTGAACGCGCCTCGATCAACTCGGCCACGGTGAACAACACCATCACCATGGCCGCCTCCGGCCACTGCTGCAACACCATGGCGCCGGTGACCGCGATGCTCATCAAGGCATTGATGTTGAGATTGCCGTTGCGCAGCGCGATGAATCCCTTCTTGTAGGTGCCCAGGCCGCAGCCGGCGATGGCGGCCAGCGCCAGCGCGGCGGCCAGCCATTCGGGCCCGCCCGACCAGTGCACGGCCTCGGCCGCCAGCGCCGCGACACCGGCCAGTGCCAGCGGCCACCAGGGCCTGGCCTCGGATGCGGGTGCGGCCGCGGCCCGGGTGGATGCCTGCACCGGCTGCGGGTCGAATCCCAGCGTGCGGATCGCGGCCAGGATGGGTTCGAGCGCATCGGGCCGGTGCGCCACCGTCAACACGCGCTGCATCAGGTTGAATTCCATGCCGTGGACCGCAGGCATGGACTGCAACTTGTCGCGGATCAGCGTCTCCTCGGTCGGGCAGTCCATCTGCAGGATGCGGATCGCGCTGCGCGTGCCGCCTCGTGGCGTGGCGCCCGAGTCCGGCCGCAGCATCGGCGCCGGTGTACAGCAGGCATCGGCTCCCTGGCCGCAGCCGGCATCGCGGTCGGGTGTGTCGCTGGCCCGGTCGTGGTCCTGGTCCTGGCCGGATGGGGTGGCGCGTGTGTCGTGTTCGTGGTTCATGCGTATCGATTCCTGTGCGACCATTGGAAACCCTGAACCCACTCGAAGGTCAAGCCATGGTGTCGGAAAGACCCTCCTACCTGATCGGACAAGCGGCCGCACGCAGCGGCGTGACGGCGGCCAACATCCGCTTCTACGAAAAATCCGGCCTGCTGCAGGCGGGCGCGCGCGGAGCGAACAGCTACCGGCGCTACGACGACCGCGACGTGCACCAGCTGCGTTTCATCCGCCTGTGCCGGGCCATGGACATGTCGCTCGACGAGGTCCGCACCCTGCTCGGCCTCGATCTCTCGCGCAAGGCCGACTGCGCGGTGGCCAATGCGGCGCTGGAGGAACACATCGGCCATGTCAACGAACGGTTGCGCGAACTGCGCGACCTGCAGCGCGACCTGGTCGCGTTGCGCGAGCGCTGCGACGGCAGCGGTCCGAAGTGCCGCATCATCGAGGCGCTGCACGACCGCGCCGAGAGGCTCTCGCGCGGCCGGCCCGCGGCGCGGGCGCATCGGCACGTGTGATGCGCGATGGCCGGCGGCTTCAGGAAGGCGCCTGGCCGAGTTCATCCAGGATGGGGCAGTCCGGCCGGTGGTCGCCATGGCAGCAGTCCACCAGATGCTGCAGCGTGCGCCGCATCTCGGTCAGTTCCGCGATGCGTTGCTCCAGGTCGGCCACGTGCATGGCGGCGATGCGCTTGACCTGGCTGCTCGGTCGGCGCTTGTCCTGCCACAGCTTGAGCAGTTCGTCGATCTCCGGCATGCTGAAACCCAGGTCGCGCGCCCGCTTGATGAAGCGCAGCGTGTGGATGTCCTTGTCGGTGTACTGGCGATAACCCGCCTCGGTGCGATGGATCGCGGGCAGCAGCCCGAGCGATTCGTAATGCCGCACCATCTTGGCCGAGACCTGCGCGCGTTGCGCGGCCTGGCCGATGTTGAACCGGGCCTGGGTCGACGGTGTCGGGTTCATGGCGCGCGGCCCTTCCAGCGGCGCAGCAGCAGCGCATTGCTGACCACGCTGACGCTGCTCAGCGCCATCGCGGCGCCGGCCACGACTGGATTGAGCAGGCCGAACGCGGCCAGCGGCACGCCGATGGCGTTGTAGACGAAAGCCCAGAACAGGTTCTGCCGGATCTTGGCGTAGGTCTTGCGCGAGATGTCGATGGCGTCGGCCACCAGCGCCGGGTCGCCGCGCATCAGCGTGATGCCGGCCGCATGCATGGCCACGTCGGTGCCGGTCGACATCGCGATGCCGACATCGGCCGCGGCCAGCGCCGGCGCGTCGTTGATGCCGTCGCCGACCATGGCCACGGTGGCGCCGTCGGCCTTGAGTTCGGCCACGATACGCGCCTTGTCCTGCGGCAACACCTCGCTGCGGATGTCGTCCAGCCCCAGTTCGTCCAGGATCGGGCAGTCGGGTCGATGGTCGCCGTGGCAGCAATCGATCAGCCGTTGCAGGCTGCGTTTCATCGTGCTCAACTCCGCGATGCGCTGGTCCAGGTCGGCCACATGCATCGCCGCGATCCGCTTCACGCTGGCACTGGGGCGGCGCTTGTCCTGCCACAAGGCCAGCAGCTCGGATATCTCCGGCATGCTGAAACCCAGGCTGCGGGCGCGTTTGATGAAACGCAGGGTATGCACCTCGGTGTCCGAATATTGGCGGTAGCCGGCGTCGGTGCGCGCAATCGCGGGCAGCAGGCCCAGGGATTCGTAATGCCGCACCATCTTGGTCGACAGGTCGGCGCGCCGGGCCGCCTGGCCGATATTCAGGTGCGCTGTTGCAGGTGCTGAAGGGGTCATGAGCCGCTTCCTTTCCAGTTGCGCAAGGTCAGCGCATTGGTCACGACGCTGACACTGCTCAGCGCCATTGCCGCGCCGGCGATCATCGGGTTGAGCAGGCCGAAAGCGGCCAGCGGAACGCCGATCACGTTGTAGACGAAGGCCCAGAACAGGTTCTGCCGGATCTTGGCGTAGGTCTTGCGCGAGATGTCGATCGCGTCGGACACCAGCGCCGGGTCACCGCGCATCAGCGTGATGCCGGCCGCATGCATCGCCACGTCGGTGCCGGTGGACATGGCGATGCCGACATCGGCGGCAGCCAGCGCCGGTGCGTCGTTGATGCCGTCGCCGACCATCGCCACCGTGGCGCCACCCGCCCTGAGTTCGCCGACGATGCGCGCCTTGTCCTGCGGCAATACATCGGCGCGAATCTCGTCGATGCCGAGTTGCCGGCCCACCGTTTCCGCACTGCCGCGGTTGTCGCCGGTCACCAGCACGGTGCGGATGCCTTGCCGCTGCAGTTGCGCGATGGCCTTGCCGGCACTGGACTTGACGGTATCGCCGAAGGCCAGCAGGCCGAGCAAGGCGGGCTGCTGACCGACGTCGGCGATCCAGGACACGGTGCGACCCTGCGCCTGCAGGGCCTGGGCCTGGGACGCCATCGGCGCGAGGTCGACCTTCAGTTCCTCCATCAGGCGCGTGCTGCCCAGGCGCAGGTCGCGCCCGCCGACCCTGGCGGCCATGCCGCGGCCGGGAATCGCACGCAACTGCGATGCCGCCGGTGGCTCGGCGCCGGCTTGTTGCGCGGCGGTCTGCACCGCGCGCGCCAACGGGTGTTCGCTGCCGGCCTGTATCGATGCGGCCAGCGCCAGCAATGCGGTGCGATCGCCATCGCAGGCTTCGGCCTGCACCAGTTCCGGCTTGCCCTCGGTCAAGGTGCCGGTCTTGTCGAAACCGATGACCCGGACCTTGTGCGCAATCTCCAGCGCCAGCGCGTCCTTGATCAGGATGCCATGGCGCGCCGCCACGCCGGTGCCAGCCATGATCGCGGTGGGTGTGGCCAGCCCCAGTGCACAGGGACAGGCGATGACCAGCACGGCCACCGCATTGAGAATCGCGTTCTCCCAGTTGCCCGAACCCTGGCCCCAGGCCAGCAGCGTGACCAGCGCGATGCCGATCACCACCGGCACGAAGACCGCGCTGACCTGATCGACCAGGCGCTGGATCGGCGCCTTCTTGGCCTGCGCCG
>JBFIDI010000379.1:0-5735 GCA_041581405.1 Burkholderiaceae bacterium | reverse complement strand
GCGAGACCTCGGTGATCAGGCCCAGCGTCCCCATGGACCCGGCCATCAGGCGCGACACGTCGTATCCGGCGACATTCTTCATGACCTGGCCGCCGAACTGCAGTTGCCGGCCCTGGCCCGACAGCATCGTCACGCCCAGCACGTAGTCGCGCACCCCGCCGCTGGCGGCGCGGGCCGGACCCGACAGGCCGGCCGCGACCATGCCACCGACGGTCGCCGCGGCGCCGAAGTGCGGTGGCTCGAACGGCAGGAACTGCGACTGCGCGGCGAGCAGCTGCTCGAGTTCGGCCAGCGCAGTGCCCGCGCGCACCGTGACCACCAGCTCGCTGGGCTCGTAGCTGACGATACCGCGCAGAGCGCCGGTGTCGAGCAACTCGCCCTCCAGCCGCTGACCATAGAAGTCCTTGCTGCCGCCGCCGCGGATGCGCAGCGGCGTGGCCGCCGCGGCGGCGCTGCGGATCTGTTCCGCCAGTGATGTCAGGACCGGTTCCATGCGCCCAATGGTAGCGAGCCGCCATGCCGGCGGCTTGAAGCTTTTGAACGCGGCGCGTTCAAATTTTTCTCACTCGCGAAACAGGTTGACCGGCAGGCCCGGAACGTCGACCCGGGTGGAGAAGACACAACCCGACTGGGGGAAGCGCTGCAACTCGTGGGCCGGGCGGTTGTGACGCGCGCTGGTGATGTACAGGGTCTTGAGGTCGTCGCCGCCGAAACACGGCATGGTCGGGCACATCACCGGGGTTTCGATCTCCTGCAGCAAGGCGCCGTCGGGCGCGATCTTGAGCAGCCGCTGCCCCTCGAACATGGCCACGTAGTAGTTGCCCTGCGAGTCGACCGCAGCGCCATCGGGCCGCCCGCGGTAGCCGGGCATGCCGCTTTGCCATTGCGGCGGCTTGGGCTCGACCCGATGGAACTCGCGCTCGTTGCGCATCACGTTGGCTTCGGCGTCCCAGTCCCAGACCCGCACGCAGTGTTGCGGGGTATCGGCCCAGTACAACCGCTGGCGGTCCGGCGACCATGCCAGCCCGTTGGCGACCGTCGCGTCGCCGGCCATGCGTCGCACCTGCGGCGTGCGGCCATCACGGCAGTCGAGCACCAGCAATTCGGCTTCGGCGGACGTGCGCGGCTCGTACATGGTGCCGGCCCAGAAGCGCCCCAGCGGGTCGGCCTTGCCGTCGTTGAAGCGGGTGGTCATCACATCGTGATCGATCCGGTGCAGCAGCCGCAGCCCGACACCCCACTCCTGCGCGCGGTAGATGCCATCGCGCAACGCCACGACCAGTCCGCCGCTGGCCGCCGGCGCAATGCAGCCGGGCTCCATCGGCATGTCCCAGTCCTGCACCGCGCCGGTGACCGGGTTGGCGCGCAGGAGCTTGCGCCCGGGTATGTCGACCCAATACAACAGCCGTTCCCGGGGATGCCAGAACGGAGATTCGCCCAGTTCGCTGGGGTCGTGGGTGACGGCCTGCCATTTCATGTCGTAGGTCCTGTTTCAATCCGCATGCTGGCGCTCAGTGATTCGCCCGGCTGCAATATACACACGCCGAGCCGGCGCTGGCGCTCTGGATCGCCCTGCGCCAAGTTGACCGCATTATTGACGTGGCTGACCGGCTCGATGGCGACGAAGTCGCGCGTGTCGTTGGTATACACGACCAGATGATCGAGGCTGGAGGTGATGCGCACCGCCATGCGGGCGTCGCGCAGCAGCACCTCGCCGTGCCAGCCATCGTAGCAATGGTCGAGCGCAAGCTGCGCGGTCGGCGCATCGAGGCCTTCGCTGGACACGCGATGGGTGGGCAGGTTGTCCGCGCCCATTTCCCAGCGGCCTTCGGCGCGAAACCGCAGCTGGCCGCCGGCGCGCTTGACGACGTACGGATGCCAGCCCAGGCCGAAGGGCGCCGGATGGTCGGACTGGTTGGTGCCGCTGAGCGTGAGCTCCAGCGCATCGGGCCCGAGACGGAAGGCTTGCGAGCAGTCGAACGCGAACGGCCAGCTCGGGTCGGGACGGTGTTCGAACGACATCAGCGCAAAGCTCTCGTCGGCCTCGAGCACCTGCCACGGCCGCTGCCAGCCCACGCCGTGGATGGCATGGGGCTCCGGCGCGAAGTTGCGCACCAGCGGATGGCTGGTGCCATTCCACACCAGCGTCGCATGGCCGATGCGGTTCGAGAACGGGACCAGCGGATAACAGCCCGAGAGCCGGACATCGGCAAGTGCCGCACCGGGAGTCGTGGAGCGCAACACCGGCATGTCGTCCATCCACAGGCCTGCAATGGAGGCACCCAGTTGCGGCGATATTTCACAACGCAGGGCACCGCAGGCAAGTGGGACGGTTGGACTCATGATGGCGCGTTTCCGATCCCCGCATTGTGCATGTGCCGGCACACAAAGAAAAACCCGCGCATGCCATGGGCATGCGCGGGCTTGGTGTCGAGAGGCCGGATGGGGTGCGACGTGCGGCTGTCACGCCCGATCCGGCACGCTCGTCGATCAGCGGCTGTAGGCCGTCTCGCCGTGCGAGCGGATGTCCAGACCTTCGCGCTCGTCTTCCTCGCTCACGCGCAGGCCGATCACCATGTCGACGATCTTGTACGCGATGAAGGCCACCACGGACGACCAGATCATCGTGATCACCACGCCTTCGGCCTGGATCAACAACTGGCTGCCGATCGAGAAATCGTCGCCACCGGTGCCACCGAGGCCGGGTGCGGTGAACACGCCGGTCAGCAGGGCACCGAGGATGCCGCCGACGCCGTGCACGCCGAACACGTCCAGCGAGTCGTCCGCGCCGAGCATGTGCTTGAGGCCGGTGACGCCCCACAGGCACAGGAAACCAGCCAGCAGGCCGATGATGATGGCGCCCATCGGGCCCACGGAACCGCAGGCGGGGGTGATGGCCACCAGGCCGGCGACGGCGCCGGAAGCGGCACCGAGCATCGATGCCTTGCCCTTGGTCATGGCTTCACCGGCAGCCCATGACAACACCGCGGCGGCGGTGGCCACCAGGGTATTGACGAAGGCCAGCGTCGCGCCGCCATTGGATTCCAGGTTGGAGCCGGCGTTGAAACCGAACCAGCCCACCCACAGCATCGACGCACCGACCATGGTCAGCGTCAGGCTGTGCGGCGCCATCGCCTCCTTGCCGTAACCGACGCGCTTGCCCAGCATGTAGGCACCGACCAGGCCGGCCATCGCGGCGTTGATGTGCACCACGGTACCGCCGGCGAAGTCCAGCGCGCCCTTGTCCAGCAGATAACCGCCCGAGCCCCAGACCATGTGGGCGATCGGCAGGTAGCTGAAGGTGAACCACAGCACCGAGAACAACAGCACGGCGCCAAAGCGGATACGCTCGGCGAACGAGCCGACGATCAGCGCGCACGTGATGCCCGCAAAGGTCGCCTGGAACGCGATGAAGATGTATTCGGGGATCTTCACGCCGTCGCTGAAGGTGTCGGCCAGCGAGTCGACCGTCACGCCCTTGAGGAAGATCTTGTCCAGGTTCGCGATGAAGGTGCCGGAGCCGCCGAACGCCAGGCTGTAGCCGTAGACGGCCCACAACACGGAGATCAGCGAGAACACCACCAGCACCTGCATCAGCACCGACAACATGTTCTTGCTGCGGACCAGGCCGCCGTAGAACAGCGCCAGGCCGGGCACGACCATCATGACGACCAGGATGGTGGCGACCATCATCCAGGCCACGTCACCCTTGTCGACCGTGGGAGCCGGGGTGGCTGCCTCGGCGGCGGCGGGCGCTGCCTCGGCCGCAGCCGGAGCGGCTTCGGCGGCGGCAGGAGCGGCGTCGGTCGTCGCGGCGGCTTGCGCCACGATGACGGCGGGTGCCGCCGATGGCTCGGTGCCGCCGGTGGTCTGCGCGGCAGACAGACCTGCGCCCGTCAGCAGGCTGAGTCCGAGTGTGAGGGACAGAAGAACTTTCTTCACAATGCTTCCTTTCCGGTTTCGCCGGTGCGGATCCGCACCACTTGTTCGAGGTCGTAGACAAATACCTTGCCGTCGCCGATCTTTCCGGTGCGCGAGGCACCTTCGATGGCTTCGATCACCTGGTCCGACAACTCGTCGGAGACGGCCACTTCGATCTTGACCTTGGGCAGGAAGTCGACCACGTATTCGGCTCCGCGGTACAGCTCGGTGTGCCCTTTCTGGCGTCCGAATCCCTTCACTTCGGTCACGGTGATGCCTTGCACCCCGATGGCGGACAAGGCTTCACGCACCTCGTCCAGCTTGAACGGCTTGATCACCGCTGCAATCATCTTCATTTCGCGCTCCTGTCAATGGTTGAATATCTGGCTGGCCGCCGCGCCGGGCTCGGCGTTGGCGCAGATCCTTGTGTCAGCACACGCAGTCCGGCCCAGCGATGCCGGTCCGGCTGCAGCGCGCTGCACGCATGTCCTCTCGATGGCACACACAGTCTTGTTGGTCATGGCTGGCTCCAGTTCGTGTGTAAAGGTGGAAACGGGGCATGCCATGCACGGACCGTGCCATCTGTGTCGCCCCATGGAGCGATGCGTGGGCGCCGAGCGTTGTTTTCAATCGCTTACATCCGGAATCGGGATGGCGATCGGACGCACCGACCCCAGGCTCGCACCGTGTTGGTGCCATTTCTTCGGGGCCATGCCTCTTCGATGCACCGAAACGAGGAATCTCACGATGAGCCTGTCCCTGGTCCAAAGTCGTGCATTGGTCGGCATGGGTGCGGCCGCGGTCACCGTCGAGGTGCATCTGGCCAACGGACTCCCCAGTTTCGGCCTGGTCGGGCTGGCCGAGGTCGAGGTCAAGGAGGCCCGGGAACGTGTCCGTTGCGCCATCCAGAACTCCGGCCTGGAGTTCCCGCACAACAAGCGCATCACCGTGAACCTCGCGCCCGCCGACCTGCCCAAGGACTCCGGACGCTTCGACCTGCCGATCGCGCTGGGCATCCTCGCCGCCAGCGGCCAGATCGACGCCGATCGGCTGGCCGGTCACGTGTTCGCCGGCGAGTTGTCGCTGTCGGGGGCGCTGCGTCCGGTGCGTGGCGCGCTCGCGATGAGCCTGGCCTTGCACGACGATCCCGCCCAGCCGCACCAGGTGCTGCCGGCGGGCAATGCCCAGGAGGCGGCCCTGGTACCGGGCAGCACCGTCTACCAGGCGGAACACCTGCTGGACGTCGTCAGCCAGTTCGTGCCCCCGCCCGATGCGACCGCGGCCGACGCCGCGCAACTTGCGACGCCCCGCTGGAGCCGCGTCGAACCCGCGCCCATGGCCCCGGCGGCCAGTGGTTATCCCGACCTGGTCGACGTGAAGGGACAATCCGGCGCCAAGCGTGCCCTCGAGATCGCCGCGGCCGGAGGCCACGGCGTCCTGATGACCGGCCCGCCGGGTTCGGGCAAGTCCATGCTGGCACACCGGTTCGCCGGCCTGCTGCCGCCGATGACGGTGGGCGAATCGCTGCAAAGCGCCGCGCTGGCCAGCCTGGCGGGCCGCTTCACGCTGGAGCACTGGGGTCGCCGGCCGATCTGCAGCCCGCACCACAGCGCCAGCGCCGTGGCCCTGGTGGGCGGCGGCTCACCACCGCGGCCGGGCGAGATCTCGCTGGCCCATCACGGCGTGTTGTTCCTCGATGAACTGCCCGAATTTCCCCGCGCCGCGCTGGAGGCGCTGCGCGAGCCGCTGGAGACCGGCACCATCACCATTGCCCGGGCGGCCCGTCGGGCCGAGTTCCCGGCCCGGTTCCAGCT
>JBFIDI010000378.1:0-5737 GCA_041581405.1 Burkholderiaceae bacterium | reverse complement strand
GTGCCGTACCGCGGTGATACGCCACACTGCGCAGCATGACACGCCCCATGCCAAACGAATCGAGCAGCCGATGAGAACTCCCGTCGCAGCATGGAGGGCCGGCACACGCTGGCCGTTGCTGCTGCTGGGCCTGCTGCTGGTGATCGCCACCGGTGTCGGTCTCGGCGAGGCCAGAGGCTGGCCATGGCTCGTGGCGCCGGTTCAGTCGTGGTTATCGAACACGCTCGAGCGCCGGGTCGACATCGGCCCGGCCGGGGCCGGCCCGCTCGGGCGAACCCGTATCGGCCTGATCGGCAGCGTGCGTGTGCGAGCGCCCCGCCTCGAGATCGCCGCCCCCGCGTGGAGCCAGGCACCACACACCGTGCTGGCCAAAGACGCCTCCCTCACGCTGGGATACGTCGACCTGTGGCGCGCATGGCGTGGCAAGCCGCTGCATATTCGCATGCTGGAGGCCGGCGAGCTCGATGTGCGGCTCGAACGGGATACAGGCCATCGCGCGAGCTGGCAGTTCGGCCCGAGACCCGCAAACGCGCCGACGCGCGACACGGCAACGCTGCCCAGCTTCGGAACGCTACGGGTCCGCAACGGGCAGCTCGCATGGGTCGACGCGGTGACACCGGCGAGGATCGACGCCCGGTTCGCGTTCAGCGACGGTCACGCCCGCGCAATCCCGCCAGCCGCAGGTGGGGTACCGACCCACGCGTCGGCGCCTGTGGCGCCGGCTTCGCAGGCGGCAGGCGATGCCGGTGGCATATCCGTGCGGGCAGGCGACAGGGCCGCCGAAGGCAAGCCGGACGGCTCCGCGCCGGCGACCCTGGCGCCAGGCGAACACGGCATCGCGCTCCAGGGGTCCGGCACCTATCGCGCGTTGCCGGTGCGCATCGACCTGCGCACGACCGGTGGCGTCGGCCTGTTCGTCGGTGGACAGGATGCGGTCGCGCACCCCGTGCGACTGCGGGCCAGCATCGGGGGGTCCGAGGTCCGATTCGATGGCAGCACGACGGACCCGCTGCATGTCGCGGGCCTGCGGGGCACGTTCTCGCTGTCGGGTCCGTCTCTGGCCGCCGTCGGTGATCCGTTGGGCATCACGTTGCCGGCCACGCCGGCCTTTCGCGCCACGGGCACGCTGGCCAGGACGGCCGCCGTCTGGGAGGCGGACATCGGTGATGCCCGTATCGGCGCCAGCCGGCTCACGGGGGCTTTCACGTACGACACCCGGCGGGCGATTCCATTGCTCACCGGTCGTCTCGGCGGCTCGCGCCTGTTGCTGAGCGACCTGGGTCCGGCCGTGGGTGCACCGGCCGGAGACGATCCGGGCACCAGGCGCAGCAGGGCGCCGGGCCGGGTCATTCCCGACCGGCCTTTCGACCTGCCCTCGTTGCGCCAGATGGATGCCGATGTCGCCGTGGACATCGACGAACTGCATACCGGCACCGACGTGATCGAGCAATTGCGGCCGTTGCGCGCACGCCTGCTGCTGGCCGACGGCGTGCTCACGTTGTCCGACATCGAGGCGCGCACCGCCAAGGGGCGCCTGGAAGGGCACCTGCAGTTCGACGGCCGCGACAAGCAGGCGCAATGGACCGCCGACCTGCGCCTGCTCGGTGTCGACCTGGCACAGTGGCTGAAACTGGAAAGGGGTGCGGACAATCCGCCTTTCGTTTCCGGCGCCCTCGACGGCCAGGTCAAGGTGGCGGGCACGGGACGTTCGACCGCGGAGATCCTGGCCAGCCTGGACGGCGGCATGCGCATGCATGTCCGCGATGCCGCCATATCGCACCTGCTGGTCGAAGCCGCGGGCGTCGACCTGGCACAGGCACTCGGCCTGGTGATCCAGGGCGACGCCGCGCTGCCGATCGTGTGCAACGTCGCCGACTTCGGCATCACCAACGGCGTGGCCCGTCCGAAGGCCTTTGTCGTGATCACCCGCGATTCGACCATCTGGCTCGATGGCACGGCGTCGCTGCGGACCGAGGCGCTCGATGTTCGCGCCGTGGTCTCGCCGAAGGACTTCAGCCCGCTGTCGCTGCGCACGCCGGTGCATGTCAGGGGCAGTTTCAGCCAGCCCGTGGTGTCGCTCGAACTCGGCAAGCTCGCGGGCAAGGTCGGAGCCGCAGCCTTGCTCGCGCTGCTCAATCCGCTGGCCGCCATCATCCCCTTCCTGGATGCGGGCGACGACAGGCAAGCCCGGCAGGTCGACGCACAATGTGCGAACCTGGTGCAAAAGCAAGGCTGGATATCAAAGCCGGTACTGCGCCCAGACTCCACACCGGCACCGAAACGGGCGCTGGACCGCTGACCCGCAGCCGCATCGGTGCGACACAGGCCACGGTGCCGGCACAGTGCAGCGCGCACCGCGACTGCGGCAATACTCGCGCGCCCCGGATGGCAAGCGCATCGAGGCTCAACGGCGAAACTGCGTTGCTGCGAACGCCCAGATCAAACGTGATGCATCGGGCCCGCGCGGGTCGTTGTACTGCCGCTTCGGTGCGCCGCCGCTCCATGCATGGCCCAGGCCGTCCACCTGAACCAGGGTGGCCACTGCCTTGCCCTGGCGCTTGAAGTCGGTCACCGTCGCGGGATAACGATGACCGCGCTGCACGGTGCGGCTCCTGCCGGCGCCGGCACCAGCCGCCTCGGCCCATGCGTGCACGGCGCCCTGGCCGTTGTCCAACGACACCACCGTATCGCGGTTGCCGTGGATCACCAGCAGCGGCGGCCATGCGTTCACCTCGATCACCGGCGTAGTCGCCATTGGCCTTGCCGGGCGATGACCCTGCATCGCGGTCAACGCCGACAACGTCGAGTGCGCGGTACCGGGCGGGACACCCGAATGCATGGCGATGGCCTTGAACCGCTCGGGGTAGCGGGTCGCGACCAGCGCGGCCATGCTGGCCCCTGCCGAGAGACCGGCAATGGCGACCTGCGCGCGATCCACCGGATGGAGCAGGTAGACCTGGTCGATCGCCTTCATGATCAATGCGACTTCGCCATACGCCCGCCCCGACGCTGTATCGAACCAGTTCCAGCAGCCCTGGGTGTTGGCCAGGCGCTCCTGCTCCGGGTACAGGACCAAAAAGCGTTCACGCGCAGCGATGCGGTTCATGCCGGTACCGAGCGCAAATCCAGCTGCGTCCTGGCCACACCCATGCAGCATGACCAGCAGCGGCAATCGCTCGGTGTGGCGCACGCCCGGCGGCCGATACAGCCTGAAACGCCGGGCACCTGTGGAACCCATGGCGATGCCGGCTGACCAGTTGCCTTCGCCGGGAGGCGCCCGGCGCTTTTCGACCGCCGGCCGCGCCGATCGTGCTGCGACCCGTTTGCCGGCCCGCATGCTGCTGCGCGCCAATGCGACCCATTGGCGTTCGAAATGGCGGGCCCATGCAAGGGCGAGGGAGCGTTTTGCCATGTCATGCCTGTCGACCTGCGGGCCCATCGGATGGCAGCGGCCTGGAACAGCGTGCCCACCGACTGCACGAAAGGTCTAGCCGCGCCCGGTCTTCGTCTTCGCGGAAGGGGTATCCGTCGTGTCGACGGCCCAGGCGCCCAGGAGATCGCGGGTTGCACGGGTCATGGCTCTCGTCCCCTGGCGCCGGGCCTGTGTCGCAGCCTGCCCCCGCAGGGCGCCGGCCATGGTGTTGGCGCCACTCAGCCACAGGCTCAAAAGCGGGTTCTTCTTCAACCAAGGGTTGCGCATCTCGTTTCTCATTGGACGCAGGCAATGCTGCAGGACGATGGTAGGCGGCGGCTGCGACGGACCCTGTCGGCACGCACGTGGAGTCGATGTAGGACGCGGTGCCCATGGAAACATTCCGGAACTGCGGCAACTTCCAGCTCTGAACCATTGCGCAGTGCTAGGGCGGCTACCCGCGACACCGGCCCGCCCCATCGCACGCGCTTGGACGACCGCCTGGCACAAGCCAACGCGGGAGCCGACCAGTACGGCCGGATGCCGGCCGCCGTGGGTCCGCAGCTGCCGTCCTCGTCAGCGTTTTGCGTCCAGCCTTGCCGGCACGGGCAGCGTGAAGTGGAACTTCGAGCCCTGACCCGGCGCACTCTGCAACGTGACACTTCCCTCGTGCGCCTCGATGAAGGACTTTACGATCGCAAGGCCCAGACCCAGGCCCGACCCCGAGCCATCCTTGCCGCCGGACTCGCCTTTGTCGAAGACCTTTTCGAGCATTTCGGCGGCAATGCCCTGCCCGTTGTCGCTGACCCAGCATTCGACGGCTCCCTGGTCGGCGATGGCTTGCGCTCCGACGATCACTTCGCCGCCCGGCGAAAACCGGATGGCATTGCCGATCAGGTTCTGGAATACCCGCCTGAGCAATCGGGCGTCCGCAAACACCACCAGGTCGACAGGCACGCGGTTGATGACCGTCGTATGCGCTTCATCCGCTATCGTGTCGAGATCGTCGAGAAGGGCTTGCACCAGCGGCCACAGGTCGAACCAGCGCCGTTCCACCTTGACACCGATGACCTCCAGCAGGTTCGTATTTTCCTCCAGCACTTTGCCGATCAGGTCCTTGAGCTGGCGCACGTTGCGGCGCAGCGAAGTCAACATGCGCTGGGTGTCGGCGCCCAGGACCTGCCCTGAAAGGCTTTTCTCCAGTGCCATCCCGGTCAACGAGATCGCGAACAGGGGTGTGCGCAGGTCGTGCGCGACAAAGGACAGGTATTCCTCGCGGCGATGCTTCACCTCGAGCGCCTGCTGGGTCGCAAACGTCCGCACGGCCTGGCCGATCGCACGGTCGAAGATGCGATTGATCACATGAAACGGCTTGCCTTGCAGCTCGACAGCATGCTGGGTCGCCAGGTCGTGGATACAGGCTCGCATGATGTTGTATTCGGCCACCACCTCCTCGATATCGAACTCATCCTTCAGGCGTTGCAGCCCATGGACCGACGGGCTGGCGTCGGCGAGTGCCTCGGCGATCGTCTGCCCGGGATTGGTTTCGAGTGCCTGCGCAAGTGCTTCGAGAAAATCCGGAATATGGTCGTTAAGTGTCGGGGTGTCGAGATGGACCGCCGACGGGAGCTTGTTCACCTGCTCGCGCCAAGTGACCAAAAGCGCATCGCAGTTGGTCCTGACGAGATCGGCGAGTTTCTGCAGACCGTTCAGTACCATGGGGATCTACTTTCCGTTGAAGCCGGTCGCGAAACGGGAGACAGGGTCCGCGCGGTCGGCAACGGGCAGGGCTCGCCTACCGGCACGTGCTGCGACGATTATGCATGGCGCGGCGTGCAGCCACCCGAGCCGTTGGCGCTCAAGCCGATCGATGTGCGACACGATCGCGCACAGGCCAGGCGGAACTGCCGACCCCGTCGGTGACCGATGCGATCGGAGTGCATGCGCGACAGAGGCGATCTCCTACACCCAAGTCGCGTGTTGCCTGATTCGAAAAGCCCATGCGCTCGGCAGAATGGACATTGCTGGATCGAGACATTCACCGCCATGGTTCAGCCACTGCATGCACCACCAACACACACACCCGATGACCAAGAGCCGGCCGAGCGGCAACGCCGCGACCCTGCACCATGTTGGCATTGACATTCACCACCACTGGCAACCGACGCCGATGGGGGTCGACGGTGCCAGGCTCATGTTCGGGCAAGGCTTTGCGCACGGCGCACGGGGAGTCGCCGCCGAGTCGAGCAAGCTGCAAAGTTCCGCGCATCACCGCATGGCCGGCATGCGCATGGCATATGCGGCCAACGGCGGGCTGCGTTCGGT
>JBFIDI010000377.1:0-5766 GCA_041581405.1 Burkholderiaceae bacterium | reverse complement strand
GCGCCATTGTGCCTGCCACGGCCGGGCCGCAGTGCACCTACAATCGGCCCCATGCCCCACATTCGTCTTGCCACCATCTGCGCACTGGCCGCGACCCTGGCCTGGAGCACGCCGTCCCTCGCACAGACGGCACCGGCCGATGGCGCGACCAGCGCCCCGGCCGGGCGTCCGGACCAGCGCATCGAGCGTATCCAGATCGAGGATGCCGGCTCGCGCATCGACGAGTTGCGGGTGGGGGGCGAAACCCAGAGCATCGTCGTCTCGCCCAAGGGCGGCATGCCGGCCTACGATGTGCAGCCGGCCGGCACCAATCGCAACCTGACGCGCGGCGAGCGCGGCAACAACACGGCAACCGGCGGCACGCGGGTCTGGAAACTGCTGGACTTCTAGGCCCGGCAACACTGATTCATGGCGGTATACACGGAGGTCGCGCCCGACGAGGCTGGCGACCTGATTCACAAGCTTGGCCTGGGCGATCTGCATGCGATGCAGGGCTGCGCCGGAGGCATCGAGAACACCAACTACTTCGTCAGCACCAGCCGGGGCGAATACGTGCTGACGCTGTTCGAGCGCCTGAGCTTCGAGCAACTGCCGTTCTACCTGGCGCTGATGAAACACCTGGCCGGGCACGGCATTCCGGTGCCGGATCCGGCACAGGACGCCAGCGGCGTCTACCTGCACCGGCTGCGGGACAAGCCGGCCACGGTGGTGAACCGCCTGTCCGGCAAAAGCGCGCTGGCGCCCGATGCCGGTCACTGCACCGCGGTCGGCGCCATGCTGGCGCGCATGCACCTGGCCGGTCGGAACTTCGCGCTCGAACAACCCAATCTGCGGGGCCTGCCTTGGTGGAACGAGACGGTGCCGGTGGTCTTGCCGCACGTCGACGGGCCGCAGGCGGACCTGCTGCGCGCCGAGCTGGCCTACCAGAACCATGTCGCCGAATCGGCAGCCTGCCACGCGTTGCCACGCGGCGCCATCCATGCCGACCTGTTCCGTGACAACGAGTTGTTCGACACCGGTGTCGACGCCCCCGCGCCGGACGGCCGGCCCCGGCTCAGCGGCTTCTTCGACTTCTATTTCGCCGGCATCGACAGCTGGGTGTTCGATATCGCGGTCTGCCTGAACGACTGGTGCATCGACCTTGCAACCGGCGTGGCGGACCTGGAGCGCAGCCGCAGCATGCTGGCCGCCTACGGGTCCGTGCGCCCCTTGACGGTGTCCGAACGCCGGCTGCTGCCCGCGATGCTGCGGGCCGGCGCGCTGCGTTTCTGGATCTCCCGGCTGTGGGACCTGCACCTGCCGCGCGAGGCGTCGATGCTCCAGCCGCACGACCCGGCGCATTTCGAACGGGTGCTGCGCGAGCGGATCCGCCAGAGCCTGACGCCGAACCTGCTGGGCCTGTGAGAATGCGCAGTCACACACCATGAAACTGCACATCGTTCCCGCTCGAACCGGCATCACCTGGGTCAGGCTGGGCATCCGCACCTTCTTTCGCCAGCCCCTGGCCTTGTCGGGCCTGTTCTTCATGTTCCTGGCCGTGATGTCGCTGGCCAGCATGGTCCCGGTCATCGGGCTCGGACTGGCCATGGCCTTGTTGCCGGCCTGCACGCTGGGCCTGATGGCCGCGAGCAAGGAGGCGGACGCCGGCAATTTTCCGATGCCGCTGGTGTTCCTGAGCGCGTTCCGCGCCGGCCGCCAGCAACTGCGCGCGATGTTGACGCTGGGCGTGATGTACGGCATCGGCCTGGCGATCGTGATGGGCATCACGGCCCTGTTCGACGATGGCCGTTTCGCTGCCAGCTACCTGGCCGGCAGCGCACCGTCCATCGACATGGCGCGCGACCCCGACAGCCGCTCCGCGATGATGGCCTTCCTGGTGCTGCAGCTGCCGCTGTCGCTGATGTTCTGGCATGCGCCGGCACTGGTGCACTGGCACCAGGTGCCGCCGCTCAAGAGTGTGTTCTTCAGCCTGGTGGCCTGCCTGCGCAACCTGCTGGCCTTCATCGTGTTCGGGCTGATGTGGATCGGCATCACGATGCTGCTGATCGTCGTCGTGTCGCTGCTCACCGGCATACTGGGCAACCCGCAGGTCGCCGGCGTCGTGTTGCTGCCGGGCACGCTGATGATTGCGGCGATGATCTTCACGTCGACCTACTTCTCGTTCCGGGACTGTTTCCTGACCGGAGACGGCGGCACCACGCCGCCCGCCACGCACAACCCGTGACGATGGGCCGGCGACGGGGTTACAGTTGGCCCTGACCGTTGATCGACGCCGTACCGTGAGGAGGATGCATGACTCGCCATATCCTGATTGACCGCTCCGAAAAGGAGGTGCTGTGGTTCCAGCGCCGCAGCTTCCTCGGCGCCGCCGCGGCCTGGACGGCGATGGGCGGCTTCGCAGCGGCCCAGGCCCAGTCGCGCAGCAACATCGTCGAGTTGCAGGGTGACGCCCTGCTCAACGGCCAGCGACTGCTGCCGCAGGACACCATCCAGACCGGCGACCAGGTCGCCACCGGGCCCGGCACGACCCTGGTGTTCGTGGTCGGCAACTCCTCGTTCAAGGTGCGCCAGAACTCGCAGATGACGGTCGAACGCGGCGATTCGCTCAACGTGGTCAGTGTGTTGCGCCTGCTGGCCGGCGCCGTGGCCAGCGTCTGGGGCACGGGCAATACCCGCCAGATCGTCACACCGACCCTCACCGCCGGCATTCGCGGCACCGGCGTCTATGCCGAGGTGCCGGCCAACGGCAACGGGCGCAGTTATCTGTGCAACTGCTACGGCACCATCGACCTGGCGGCCGGCGCCGACCGTGTGACCAGCGTATCGGACTACCACCAGGCGTTCTGGGCCGAAGTGCAGGCCCGGGACGGCCGCCAGCTGACGCCGGCCGGAGCCATCAACCACACCGACGAGGAACTCGAGTTCCTGGCCCGGCTGGTCGGGCAACGCACCGCCTGGCAGGTCGCCGGCAGGAAAGGCGTCAAGGACGGTCGCGGCTACATGGAAGACAAGCCGGGCCAGGCACACCCCGCCGTGATGCCACGCCGCTGACCCGCATGCGGGCGCGTGCGCCCGGCGCGGTTCAGTTCTTCAGCCTGTAGTCGGCAATCGCCTTGGCGAGATCGATGTATTCCTCGCACGCGGTATTGCCGCAGATCTGCTGCAGCGCGGCCAGGTGCTTCTCGGCCTCGTGCGGCTGCTTGTCCATCAGGTAGGCCTCGCCGATGTATTCGTGGGCGCCCTTGTGGCGCGGATCGAGTTCGATCGCCTTGCGGTAATGCGCGAACGCCTTGGGCAGGTCGGGCCGGGCCTGCTTGCGGTAGCAGTAGCCCAGCAGGTTGTGGATGTCGGCGTTGCGCGGTTCGTCGCGCACCGCCCGGTTCAGCTCGGCCAGCGCCTTGCGCCAATCCTGCTTGCGGATCGCCTCGCGCGCGAGATCGATACGTTCGCCGGCACTGGGCGGGCTGGTGGCGGGGCCGGTATCGGCCGCCTGCAGCGAGGCGCTGGCCAGCGTGGCGACAAGCACGATCGCGACGAGTGGAAATGGCATGGCGTGGACCCGGGTTGAAGCCGTTACGACCCGCAAGCCGGCCCCGAAGTTCCGTGGGCCGCGCGGGTTCGGATCCGCAGGGCCGGCGCCACGGTCACGCGGGCATCACGGCACCGGCGTGAGCTTGGCCACCGACAGGGCCAGCCACTTCGTGCCATGGCGCGGAAAGTCGATCTGGGCCCGCGCATCCGCGCCCGTGCCTTCAAGCGTGAGCACCGTGCCTTCGCCGAACTTGGTATGGAACACCTTCATCTTCACGCGCAGGCCGTGGCCGTTGTCCGACTGCCGTGGCACCGGGGCTGCCGCGGCATGCGACGGGATGGCCCGCGCCGGGCTGTTGAAATCGCGCTGGCTCCAGGCCGATGCCGGGTTCGCCGGCATGTCGCCGAAGCCGGCGCGTTTGGGCGTCAGCCATTTGAGCGATTGCTCCGGCAACTCGTCGAAGAAGCGGCTGCGCATGTTGTAACGCGTCTGGCCGTGCAACATGCGTGTCTGCGAATGGCTCAGGTACAGGCGCTGGCGCGCCCGGGTGATGGCCACGTACATCAGGCGGCGCTCCTCCTCCAGCCCGTCGTGGTCGCTCATCGCGTTCTCGTGCGGGAACAGGCCCTCCTCCATGCCGCCGATGAACACGCAGTCGAACTCCAGCCCCTTGCTGGCATGCACCGTCATCAGCTGGATCGCGTCCTGTCCGGCCTGGGCCTGGTTGTCGCCGGACTCCAGCGCGGCATGGGTCAGGAACGCGGCCAGCGGCGACAGGGTCTCGCCGGTCTCGGCGTCCGGCGGCGGCGGTGCGCCGCCCGCGTCGGGCGCCAGTTCGTCGACCGGCAGCGCGACCGCGTCGCGCCCGAACCCTTCCTGGGTCACGAAACTCTCGGCCGCGTTGACCAGCTCCTCCAGGTTCTCGATCCGGTCCGCGCCTTCGCGCTCGGTCTTGTAGTGTTCGACCAGCCCGCTGTGTTGCAGCACCAGTTCGATGATCTCGCGCAGCGACAGGCCCTGGGTCTGCTCGCGCAACACGTCGATACGCGCGACGAAGGCGCCCAGATTGGCACCGGCCTTGCCCGTGACGGCGGTCGTCGCGTCGTGCAGCGACTTGCCGGAGCTGCGTGCCGCGTCCTGCAGCTGCTCCAGGCTGCGCGCGCCGATGCCGCGCGGCGGGAAGTTGACGACCCGCAGGAAGCTGGTGTCGTCGCCCGGATTCTCCAGCAGGCGCAGGTAGGCCAGCGCATGCTTGATCTCGGCGCGTTCGAAAAAGCGCAGGCCGCCGTACACGCGGTACGGCATGCCGGCATTGAACAGCGCCGTCTCGATGACCCGGCTTTGTGCGTTGCTGCGGTACAGCACCGCGATCTCCTTGCGCTCCATGCCGTCACGCACCAGCTGGCGCATCTCGTCGACCATCCACTGCGCCTCGGCAAAGTCGCTCGGCGACTCGTAGACCCGCACCGGCTCGCCCGGCCCCTGGTCGGTGCGCAGGTTCTTGCCCAGGCGCTTGGCGTTGTGGCTGATCAAGGCGTTGGCGCTGTCCAGGATGTTGCTGTACGAGCGGTAGTTCTGCTCGAGCTTGATCTGGTGCTGTACCTGGAATTCACGCACGAAGTCGGCCATGTTGCCGACCCGCGCGCCGCGGAACGCGTAAATGCTCTGGTCGTCGTCGCCGACCGCCAGCACGCAGCCGGTGGGGCGAAAAGACGGATCGCTCGATACCGTGGCGCCGGCGCCCGAGCCGGCCAGCATCTTGATCCAGGCGTATTGCAGCTTGTTGGTGTCCTGGAACTCGTCGATCAGGATATGGCGGAAGCGCCGCTGGTAGTGCTCGCGAATCGGGTCGTTGTCGCGCAGGAGCTCGAAGCTGCGCAGCATCAGCTCGCCGAAGTCGACCACGCCCTCGCGCTGGCATTGCTCTTCGTAGAGTTGGTAGATCTCGACCTTCTTGCGGGTGTCGGCGTCGCGCGCGTCGACCATGTTCGGGCGCAGCCCGTCCTCCTTGCAGCCGGCGATGAACCACAGGGTCTGCTTGGGCGGGAAACGCTCGTCGTCGATGCTGAACTGCTTGAACAGGCGCTTGATCGCCGACAGCTGGTCTTGCGTGTCCAGTATCTGGAACGCCTGCGGCAGGTTGGCCAGCTTGTAATGCGCGCGCAGGAAGCGGTTGCACAAGCCGTGGAAGGTGCCGATCCACATGCCGCGCACATTGACCGGCAACATGCTGG
>JBFIDI010000376.1:0-5779 GCA_041581405.1 Burkholderiaceae bacterium | reverse complement strand
GGACTCGATGCCGACGGCATCGTGCAGTCGGTACGGCGGCGTTTTCCGGACCTGGTCGATGCCGCGCGACCGTCGCTGAAGGTCGTTGGCTGAGCGTGCCGGCGGT
Organism: Burkholderiaceae bacterium; assembly: GCA_041581405.1. Lineage (GTDB taxonomy): Bacteria > Pseudomonadota > Gammaproteobacteria > Burkholderiales > Burkholderiaceae_C > CAISIP01. The sequence continues at coordinate 5,673 of JBFIDI010000376.1, read as the reverse complement.
TTTCGGCGAAAGCCGGCCCGTTTTATGCGCGCAAGCCGTGTTTTCCCCTAGTTTCATCGGCTAAACTCGGCCGCCTTTTGCCTCTGCAGGGGTTACCCTTGAGTCTGTTGCAGACGGCTGTTGCGTGCGCGCGCGCCATGCCCGCAAACCGTGTTCCTGTTGGAGAGCTTATGTCCTTTCTTTTATCCCTGTCCAGGCTCATCGACGCCATCAGCCTGGGCATTGGCAAGCTGATCATGTGGCTGATCCTGGCGGCGACCGTCATCAGTGCGGTCAATGCCGTGTTGCGCAAGGCGTTCAGCGTCGGATCGAACGCGGCGCTCGAGATCCAGTGGTACCTGTACGCCGGCGTGTTCATGCTCGGTGTGGGGTACGTGATGCTCAAGAACGACCATGTCCGCATCGACTTCATCGCCGGCAAGTTCTCCAAGCGCACCAATGCCATCATCGATGCGGTCGGCATCGTGGTGTTCACGATTCCGCTGGCCATCATCATGATCGACCTGGCCTGGCCGTATTTCATGCGAGCCTATGACAGCGGCGAGATGAGCCAGAACGCCGGCGGCCTGATCCGCTGGCCGGCGATCTTCCTGATACCGGTCGGATTCGCGGTACTGCTGATGCAGGCCGTGTCGGAACTGATCAAGCGCATCGGCTTCCTGACCGGCCATCGCGATCAACCGTTCTCGGAAGAGCACGACAAGACAGCCGAGGAACTCCTGGCCGAGGAGATGCTTGCCGAGGAAGAAGCCGAAAACGCCCGGGCGCAGGCTGCGCGCACCCAGACTACCGGAACGCATTGACATGATCGAATTCATCACCCAGAACTTCGTCCCGATCATGTTTGCGGGACTGATGTTCTTCCTGCTGACCGGTATTCCGGTCGCTTTCGGACTGGCCGCCACCGGCCTTTTTTTCGGCCTCATCGGCATGGAACTGGGTCTGTTCTCGACCAACCTGTTCCAGGCATTGCCGCTGCGGGTGTTCGCGATCATGTCCAACGAGACCTTGCTCGCGATCCCGTTCTTCACCTTCATGGGCATCATCCTGGAGCGTTCTCGCATGGCCGAAGACCTGCTGGCCACGGTCGGCCAGGTGTTCGGTCCGGTGCGCGGCGGCCTGGCGATCGCGGTGATCCTGGTTGGTGCCCTGCTTGCGGCCACCACCGGCGTCGTCGCGGCGGCCGTGATCTCGATGGGCCTGATCTCGTTGCCCATCATGCTGCGGTATGGCTACAACCGCACCGTTGCCACCGGTGCCATCACGGCGTCGGGCACGCTGGCGCAGGCGATTCCGCCTTCGCTGGTGCTGATCGTGCTGGCCGACCAGATGGGCCGTTCGGTCGGCGACATGTATGCCGGCGCGCTCAAGCCGGCCTTGTTGCTGGTGGGCCTGTATATCGCCTATGTCGTCGTGATCGCCATCGTCAAGCCCCGGTGGGTGCCGGCGCTGCCGGCCGAGGCCCGGATCTACCGTGAGAAGAACGGCGCCAGCGGCCATGTCTCGCTGATCATCCTGCTGACGCTGGCCGGGCTGGCGGGCTGGTACTGGTCGACGATCCACGACGGCCTGATGACACGCTGGCTCGAGCGCACGATTCCGTCCCCGGGTGACGAGATCGTCATCCTGTCGCTGACCGTCTCCTCGTTGCTGGCGCTGGCGCTGGCCATCGTCAACCGGGTCACCGGCATGGGCTTGTTGTCCAAGCTGGCCGAGCAGGTCACGTTCGTGCTGATTCCGCCGCTGGTGCTGATGTTCCTGGCGCTGGGCACGATCTTCCTGGGCATCGCCACGCCGACCGAAGGCGGCGCCATGGGCGCCATGGGTGCGCTGATCATGGCGGTCTCGCGCCGCAGGCTGAGTTTCAAGCTGCTCAAGCAGGCGCTCGACGGTACGGCCAAGCTGGCCACCTTCGTGATGTTCATCCTGGTGGGTTCCACCGTGTTCAGCTTCACGTTCAACGCGGCCGATGGCCATGTCTGGGTCGAACACCTGTTCACCGACATGCCGGGCGGTGCGCTCGGCTTCCTGATCGTCGTCAACCTGATGGTGTTCATCCTGGGTTGTTTCATCGACTTCTTCGAGATCGCGTTCATCGTGATCCCCATCCTGGTGCCGGTGGCCACCAAGATCCTGCCCGAACTGATGCCCGGCGTGCCGATCGACGCGGTGATGATCTGGTTCGGCGTGATCCTGGCCGTGAACCTGCAGACCTCGTTCCTGACGCCGCCGTTCGGATTCGCGTTGTTCTACCTGCGCAGCGTGGCGGCCAAGACCGAATACCAGGACCGCGTGACCGGCGCGACCATCCCGGCGGTCAAGACCTCGCAGATCTACAAGGGGTCGATCGCCTTCCTGTTCCTGCAGGTCATCGTGTTGTCCAGCATCATCGCGTTCCCGCAACTGGTGGTCAGCGGCATCAGCAAGGGGCCGCAGATCGACGCCGATGCGGCGCTCGAGGCCTTCCGCCTGCCGGGCCCGGGCAAACTCGCTCCGGTGCCGTCCTTCGGTGTGCCGGCGCCGGGCGCCAGTGCGCCGGAAGCTGGCGCCGCGCCACCGGCCGAACCCGGAGCCGCCGCCGACGATCCGATGAAGGCCATCCTGGAGGCGGTCCAGAAGGAAGCCGAAGCCAAGAAATAGCCGCGCCCGCTGCTGGCGTGTACGCCCCGCCGGCCTTCGGTCGCGGGGCGTTTTCGTTGTGCGGTGCGAGCGTCGCGCGGCGGCCGTCGGTCTCGCGACCGTGACGCATCAGGCGATCGACGCCTCGGCCAGATGGTCGATCAGGCAACGTGTCTTGAGCGGCAGGTGCGAGGTGGGCGTGTAGACCGCAAACACGGTGCCGGTATAAGGGGCGGCCAGCGCCCAGCCGGGCAACACTTCCAGCACGCGCCCGTCGTCCAGCGCGGATTGCGCACTGAAGTCCGGCACCAGGCCGATGCCGCCACCGGCCTGCACCATCGATACGATGGCGGCGCTGTTGTTGACCAGGGCCCGGCTCCTGACCTTGACCTTGACCGCATCCGCCGGCGATGCCGCCGGTTCCGCCAACTTGCCAGTGCGACGCGACGGCCTGGCCGGCGCCGGTGCGGTCCGCGGGTGCAGCGTCCAGGTGTTGCCGAACGCTCCGTAGCCCAGGTAGATGCAATGGTGCTCCGCCAATGCGTGTGGATGCTCGGGCCGTCCGTGCCGCTGCAGGTACGCGGGACTGGCGACCAGCACGTAACGCATCCGGCACAAGCGTCGTGCCGCCAGCCCGGGACTCAGCTCCCGGGCGATGCGGATGGCCAGGTCCACGCCGTCCTCGACCAGGTCCACGTTGCGGTCCACCAGGCTCAGCTGGACGGTCACCTCGGGGTAACGCGCCAGGAAACCCGGCAGCCGCGGCGCCAGCCAGACCTGCCCGAACACGACGGGTGCCGTCACCCGTACCAGGCCGTTGGGGCGAGCGCCGTAACTGCCCGCCATGGTGTGCACCTCGCGCGCGGCGGACAACATGCGCGTGCAACCCGCGTAGACCTGCTCGCCCAGTTCGGTCAACCGGACCGAGCGCGTGGTTCGCTGCAGCAAGCGCCCGCCCAGATGGGTTTCCAGCCGCGTGACGTGGCGGCTGACCGCCGACGTGGTCAGGCCGATCTGGCGTGCCGCGGCACTGAATCCCGCGCTGTCGACGACGCGCACGAAGACGGCCATCTCGTTGAGCATTTCCATGTCCGGACCCCCTGGCACCGGGATCGACGTCCGATGCCGACTGTTGAATCAATAGCAACAATGTTTTGATCCAAAGGATTATTGTTATTTCTGGGTTCCAAGTCCACACTCATGCCCGGTACTTCGACATGAGGAGTGGAAACGATGCAGACGCAATTCGACGACAGCCGCGGCGGTGGTACGTGGCGTATGGCGGCAGCCATGGGGCTGTCCGGAACGATAGGATGGTTCGTGCTCGCAAGCGGGCAAGGTGCGCTGAACGTGGTCTGGGTGCGCTGCCTGGTCGGCGGCCTCGCGTTGCTGGCGTGGCTGGGCGTGCGGGGCGGGTGGCAACCCATGGGGCGCACCGCGATGGCCTGGCTGCTGCTGGGCGCTGCGGCCCTCATCGTGAACTGGCAACTGCTGTTCATGAGTTACCGGGCCAGCGGCATCGCGGTGGCCACGGTGGTCTACCACGTACAGCCGTTTTTCCTGATCGTGCTCGCATCGCTGGTGCAGCGCGAGCGCCCCGACTGGCACAAGATGCCGTGGCTGCTGGTGGCGTTGCTGGGCGTGGCCCTGACGTCCGGCCTGCAATTCGAAGACGCGGGCCGCAATGCCATGCCGCAAGGCGTCCTGCTGGCGCTGGCGGCGGCGTTCTTCTACGCCGTCGCGACGTTGGCCACACGCAGGCTCGCCGGCATCGCGTCCGCGCAGATTGCCGGGGTCCAGCTGCTCATCGGCGCATGCGTTCTGCTGCCGTGGGTGGACCTCTCCGTGCGCAGCCTGTCGCCGCTGGCCTGGACCTGCCTGCTCACGCTGGGCCTGGTGCATACCGGCTTGCAATACAACCTGTTGTACGCGGCGTTCCAGCGCCTGACGGCGGAACGTATTGCCGTGTTGTCCTTCATCTATCCGCTGGTGGCCATCGTCGTCGACCTCGTCGTGTTCGACCTGGCACTGGACATCGTGCAGGTGACCGGCATGGTGCTGATCCTGATCGCCATCGTCGCGCATCAGCGCAACTGGCGCCTGCTGCCGATGCCGGTTCGGTCGCTGGTGCCGTGAGCTCGCGGTTCTGCGACCCGGTTCGGGTGCAGCGGGCCGGAGCGGGCAAGAAAAAGGCCCCGCATCGCGGGGCCTGGTTGCCGCGGCAGGCACCTGGCAACAGGCGCCCGCGTCGTGGCCGACTTACAGCTTCTGGCGCTGCATGAAGTTGTCGAAGGTCGACTCGGTGAACCGGAACCACAGGTTCTGGTCGCGACGGAAGTTCGCGTAGTCCTCGTAGATCTTCTTCCAGCCGGGGTTGCTGCCGTTGAGTTCCGCGTACAGGGCCATGGCTTCCTTGAATGCGGCCTCCATCACGACCTGCGGGAACGGGAACAGCTTGGCACCCAGGCCCACCAGCTGCTTGAGCGCGGCGGGGTTCCAGGCATCGTACTGGGCCTGCATGTTCGTGTGGGCGTACATCGAGGCGGCGTTGATGATGGCCTTGTATTCCGCCGACAGGCCGTCGTAGGCCTTGGTGTTGACGTGCAGGTCGAGTTGCGGGCCGCCTTCCCAGAAACCGGGATACGCGTAGTTGTTGGCGACCTTGTAGAAGCCCAGCTTCAGGTCATCGTAGGGACCGACCCACTCGGCCGCGTCGATCGTGCCTTTCTCCAGCGACTGGTAGATCTCGCCGCCGGGGATGTTGGCCGCGATGCCGCCGATGCGCTCCCAGACCTTGCCGCTGAAACCGCCGGTGCGGAATTTCAGGCCCTTGACGTCGTCCATCGTCTTGATCGGCTTGCGGAACCAGCCGCCCATCTGCGCGCCGGTGTTGCCCATCGGGAAGTTGATGATGTTGTACTGGCGGTAGAACTCGCGCGTGAGTTTCAGGCCGTTGCCCTGCATCATCCAGGCGGTGGTCTGGCGGCTGTTCAGGCCGAACGGGATCGCGCAGCCGATGGCGAACGTCGGGTCCTTGCCGAAGTAGTAATACGG
>JBFIDI010000375.1:0-5812 GCA_041581405.1 Burkholderiaceae bacterium | reverse complement strand
GCCGCTGCAGGGCCTGTTCGGCATCATCACGCCTTCCGGCCTGCACTTCGAGCGCCACCATCAGGGCTGGCACGATGTGGATCCGTCCCGCCACCGGCTGATGATCAATGGCCTGGTCAAGACCAATGCGGTGTTCACCATGGACGACATCATGCGGCTGCCGTCGGTGTCGCGCATCCACTTCATCGAGTGCGGGGCCAACACCGGCATGGAGTGGGGCAATGTCGCGGTGCCGACCTGCCAATACACGCACGGCATGCTCAGCTGCAGCGAGTTCACCGGCGTGCCGCTGCGCCTGGTGCTGGAGATGTGTGGTGTCGACTTTCGGCGCGCGCGCTTCGTGCTGGCCGAAGGCGCCGATGGCTCGTCGATGACGCGCACCGTGCCGATGGAGCTGGTCGAGAACGGCGAGGTGCTGCTCGCCTACGGCCAGAACGGCGAGATGCTGCGACCCGAGAATGGATATCCGCTGCGCCTGGTGGTGCCGGGCGTGCAAGGCGTCAGCTGGGTCAAGTACCTGCGTCGCATCGAGGTCGGCGACAAGCCGTACGGCAGCAAGGACGAGGTGCTGCATTACGTGGACCTGATGCCCGACGGCCTGCATCGCCAATACACCAGCACGCAGGAATGCAAGAGCGTGATCACCACGCCGTCCGGCGGACAGGTGCTGCTGGACAAGGGTTTCTACAGCATCAGCGGCCTGGCATGGTCGGGTCGCGGCAAGGTCAAGCGGGTCGACGTGTCGGTCGACGGCGGACGCAACTGGCGTACCGCCAGGCTCGAGACGCCGGTGATGTCCAAGTGCCTGACGCGTTTCAACCTCGACTGGGTCTGGGACGGCAAGCCGGCCCTGGTGCAGAGCCGCGCCATGGACGATACCGGCTACGTGCAGCCCAGCTACCGGCAACTGCGCGCGGTGCGGGGATCGCGCTCGATCTACCACAACAACGCCGTCCAGACCTGGCTGGTGCAGGAAAGCGGGGAGGTGAAGAATGTCCAGCTTTCGTGATGCGCTGATGGCGGCCCTGGTGTGGGGGCTGGCCGCCACCGCGCTGGCCCAGTCCACGCCCTATGTCGGCATCGGACGCGCGGCGACGCCGGCCGAACTGGCGGCCTGGGACATCGACGTGCGCCCGGACTTCAAGGGCCTGCCCAAGGGTTCGGGCTCGGTGGCCCAGGGCATGGAGGTCTGGGAAGGCAAATGCGCGTCGTGCCACGGCATCTTCGGCGAGAGCAACGAGGTGTTCACGCCGCTGACCGGCGGCACGACCAAGGAGGACATGCAGACCGGCCGCGTGGCACGGCTGACCGATCCGGCGTTTCCGGGGCGCACCACGATGATGAAGCTCGCGCACCTGTCGACCCTGTGGGACTACATCAATCGCGCGATGCCGTGGAACGCGCCGAAATCGCTGACGACTGACGAGGTGTACGCGGTCACCGCCTACCTGCTGAACCTGGGCGGCGTGTTGCCCGAAGGCTTCACGCTGTCGGATCGCAACATGGCGCAGGTGCAGGCCATGTTGCCCAACCGCAATGGCCTGACCACCGACCATGGCTTGTGGCCCGGCAAGACGATGGGCCATGCCAAGGCGGACGTTGCCGCGGTGGCCTGCATGAAGGATTGCGCACCCGCCGGCGCGGTCGCATCGAGCCTGCCGGACTTCGCGCGCAACGCCCATGGCAACCTGGCCGAGCAGAACCGCCTGGTCGGGCCGCAGCGTGGCGCGGACACCACCATGGCGGCGGCCAGCGTATCCGGCGGCGCGACGCAGGCGCCAGCCGCCGCGCCGGCCACTGCCCCGGCTGCTGCAACGCCGGCTGCTGCCGCGCCGGCTGCTGCCGCGCCGGCCAGGCCGGCAGCGCCAAAGGCCGGTGCCGGGGACGCGGCCGCCATCGCGTTGACGCAGAAACACGCCTGTGTCGCCTGCCATGGCATGGACAAGAAGATTTTGGGCCCCGGTTTCCAGGAGATCGCCCGAAAATACGCGGCGCGTGCGGACGGTCTCGACTATCTGGCCGGGAAGATCAAGAGTGGAGGAGCGGGTGTCTGGGGTGCGGTGCCGATGCCGCCGCAGACGCTTGCGGGCAACGAGGCGAAGCAGATCGCCCAATGGCTGATGGACGGTGCGCGCAAATAGGACGGACCTAGGGAAGGTCCCTAGGGTCAATCTCATGTTGGTTAATTAGCATATGCGAATAAAGGAGTCACTTATGCATACTCGTCGGGATGTTTTCCTCCATTCAGCCAAGGTGGCCGCGTTGCTCGCTTCGGTCGGCATGTTGCCGACCCTGGCATCGGCGCAGACCGCGGCTTACAACGCGGCCGCGTTCGAGTCCAAGAACATGGCCGACCTGGTGAAGGCGCTCGGCGCCAGCGCGCCGGTCGAAAGCAAGGACGTCACCGTCACCGGTCCGGACATCGCGGAGAACGGTGCGGTCGTCCCGGTCGGCGCTTCCAGCAGCCTGCCCGGCGTCAAGCGCCTGCTGGTCCTGGTCGAGAAGAACCCGTCGGTGCTGGCGGCGATGTTCGACATCACCGATGCCATCGAGGTCAATGTGTCGACCCGGGTCAAGATGGGGCAGTCGTCCAATGTCTACGCGGTGGCCATGATGGCCGACGGCAAGATGTTGTTCGCCCAGAAGGAAGTCAAGGTCACGCTGGGCGGCTGCGGCGGTTGAGCCGCGCGCAATCACCCGCCGTAACACACGACGATCCGATACCAATCACAGGAGAAAGAACATGGCAGATCCGATGCGCATTCGCGCACAAGCCGCCGGTGGCAACGCCACCGTCCGTGTGCTGATGGCACACGAAATGGAAACCGGGCAACGCAAGGACTCCGCGGGCAAGGTCATTCCGGCCTGGTACATCCAGCACGTGATGGCGCAACTCAACGGCACCACCGTGATGACCGCGCAGTGGGGGCCGGCGGTGTCGAAGAACCCGTTCCTGCAGTTCGTGGTCAAGGGTGCCAAGGCCGGGGACAAGGTGACGATTTCCTGGGTCGACAACAAGGGCGACAAGCGGACCGACGAGGCCACCGTTTCATGACGCCAGGGGACCGGACCGTCGAACGGCGGCCGGCCATGCGGGGGTGGGCGTTGTAGTGCATGGCAACAGCATGCAACCGTGAATACCAACGAGAGGAGACTATGAAGCCACTATTGATCATGACCGTGCTGCTGGCCTCGACCGTGTCTGCGTGGGCGCAGACCAAGTCGACGGCCGACGGCATTGCCGAGTACCGCAAGATGCTCGAAGACGGCAATCCGGCGGACCTGTACGAGGCCAAGGGCGAGGAGCTCTGGAAGAAGAAGCGCGGCCCGAAGAATGCATCGCTGGAGCAGTGCGACCTGGGCCAGGGTCCGGGCAAGGTCAAGGGTGCCTTCGTCCAGTTGCCGCGGTATTTCGCCGATACGAATCGGGTGCAGGATCTCGAGTCGCGGCTGCTGACCTGCATGGAGACGCTGCAGGGATTCGACGCCGCCGCGATCGCCAAGACCGGCTTCGGCCGTGGCGAGCAGTCCAACATGGAGGCGCTCGTGGCCTACGTGTCGGCCAGCTCGCGGGGCATGAAGATGAACCTGCCGCAAGGCCACGCCCAGGAGAAGACCATGTACGAGGTCGGCAAGCGGGCATTCTTCTACCGCGCCGGCCCCTACGACTTCTCCTGCGCCTCCTGCCACGGCGAGGAAGGCAAGCGCATCCGCCTGCAGGACCTGCCCGACCTGACCAAGAACCCGGGTGACGGCGTCGGATTCGCCGCCTGGCCGGCCTACCGCGTCGGCAACGGCCAGTTGTGGGGCATGCAGCGCCGGCTGAACGACTGCTTCCGCCAGCAGCGCTTCCCGTTTCCGGGCTACGCGTCGGACGTGACGATCGCGCTGGGTGTCTACATGGGTGTCAACGCAAAAGGCGCGGAGTCGATTGCGCCAGGCATCAAACGCTGAAGGAGGCACGCAGATGACCAACAAACGTTTCACCATCGCCCTGGCGCTCGGCACGGCCGTGGCGCTGGCCGGCTGTGCCGGCGGCGCACCGTCCACCGACTACGACGCCATGCTGGCGTCGATCATGAAGTCCTCGTTCCGCGACCAGGGCATCGCCAAGGTCGACCGGCTGCAGCAGGACGCGTCCAACGCCGAGTGCTCCAAGGCCCAGGGCAAGGACCTGCCCGAGGCGCTGGCCAAGTCGATCGAGGCGGCCAACCTCAAGACGGTCAAGCTGCCGTCGGACGGCAAGTTCCTCGGTGACTGGAAGGCGGGCGAGAAACTGGCGCAGAACGGCCGCGGCATGACCTGGTCCGACGATTCGACGGCCACCAGCGCCAACGGCGGCAATTGCTACAACTGCCACGAACTGGCCAAGACCGAGATCTCGTACGGCACCATCGGTCCGAGCCTGTACAACTACGGCAAGATCCGCGGCGTGGCCGATCCGTCCAGCGCCGCGGCCAGGCCCATCGTCGAATACACCTGGGGCAAGCTGTACAACGCCAAGGCCTACAACGCCTGCTCGGCGATGCCGCGATTCGGCCATGCCAACATGCTCGACGAGAAGCAGCTCAAGGACCTGATGGCCTTGCTGCTCGATCCCAAGTCGCCGGTGAACCAGTAGGCCAGCAGGGCCGGCATCCGGACCCGCCCTCGGGCGGGTCCGCTTTTCCGATAGATATCATTGATTGCTGATTTATGAATTGGTCCAAGCGCGATTTCATGCAGGTGCTCGGCGCGGCATCGGTCGCGGGCATGGGGCTGGGGCGTTACGCCAATGCCGATGCCGCCACGGCGCAGGCCGGGCTGTACGACATCGCGCCGTTCGGCAACGTTTCGCTGCTGCACATGACCGACTGTCATGCGCAGCTCAAACCCATCTATTTCCGCGAGCCCAGCGTCAACATCGGCATCGACTCCATGCAGGGCCAGTTGCCGCACCTCGTCGGCGAGCACCTGCTCAAGCGGGCCGGCGTGCGGCCGGGCACCGCGCTGGCGCATGCCTACACCTATCTCGATTTCGAGAGCGCGGCCCGCCGCTACGGCAAGGTGGGCGGGTTTGCGCACCTGGCCACGCTGGTCAAGCAGCTCAAGGCCAGCCGGCCCGGCTCGCTGCTGCTCGACGGCGGCGACACCTGGCAGGGTTCGGCCACGGCCTTGTGGACGAACGCGCAGGACATGGTCGACGCCTGCAAGCTGCTTGGTGTCGACATCATGACCGGGCACTGGGAGTTCACCTACGGCATGGAGCGTGTCAAGGAGATCGTCGAGAAGGACTTCCAGGGCAGGATCGACTTCCTCGCGCAGAACGTCAAGACCGCCGACTTCGGCGATCCGGTCTTCAAGCCCTACGTGATCCGCGAGATCAACGGCATACCGTGCGCCATCATCGGCCAGGCCTTCCCGTATACGCCGATCGCCAACCCGCGTTACCTCGTGGCCGACTGGAGCTTTGGCATCCAGGACGAGAACATGCAGAAGATGGTCGACGAGGCCCGGGGCAAGGGCGCCCAGGTCGTCGTCGTGTTGTCGCACAACGGCATGGACGTCGACCTGCAGATGGCGCAGCGCGTGCGCGGCATCGACGCGATATTCGGTGGCCACACGCACGATGGGGTTCCGCTCGCGGTGCCGGTCTCGAATGCGGGTGGCAAGACGCTGGTGACGAACGCCGGCAGCAATGGCAAGTTCCTGGGCGTGATGGACTTCGACGTCAAGGGCGGCAAGGTCGCCGATTTCCGCTACCGGCTGCTGCCGATCTTTGCCAACCAGCTCAAGGCCGACCCGGAGATGGACGCGCTGATCACGCGCGTGC
>JBFIDI010000374.1:0-5818 GCA_041581405.1 Burkholderiaceae bacterium | reverse complement strand
GTAGTTGCCGGCGTCGGCACCACGCAGCGCCAGCGTGCCGGTGGCCACCGGCCGGTCCACGCCCGCGCCCGCCGGACGCTGGCCGCTGCCGACCAGCGTGACAGCGTCTCCGGACAAGGCCGCGTCGAGTACCAGTGCACCCGCATCGACCCGGTTCTGGCCATCGTCGACGAAGCGTCCATGCGCCGCCAGCTCTCGCGGTACCACCTCCAGGCTGCCATGGCCGGGATCGACCACGAAGCGATAACCCAGGATGCTGGTCGGCCCGCCCTGGTCCGACTCCAGCCAGGTGGCATAGACACCGGCCGGCCGGTAACCCGCGCCGCTCGACGTTGCGGCCTCGGCCACCAGTTGCAGGTTGCCGCCGATGCCGGCGCTCTGCGCGGTGTCGCCATCGATGAAGCCCGTCATCTGGAAGCGCAACACATCGGCGTCGCGGCTGCCATAACCGGTGCTCAGCGCACCCGGCGTGACCACGAGCTCCGGCGCCACCGCGTACAGGAACCAGTTGCCCTGCGCCGCATACGCCGGCGCCTGGTCACGGGTATACGTCTGGTCGTAGTGCTTGGCCTGCACCGCCATGCCTTCGAGCGTCCGCGTGGGGTCGGCCGAATACACCAGGTAACGCCCCTGGCCGGCGTCCAGGCCGGTGCCGAAGTCGTTGTTGTTGATGAAGTCACGCCCGGCCGACAGGACGATGTCGCCCTGCAGCGTGCGCACCGGGGCATCGAGCACCAGGTCGGCACCCGCGCCGCCGGCCTCGATCAGCACACCGTGCGTTGCCTGAACGCCGCTGAGCGTGCCGGCGACACCGACAACCAGGTCACCCAGGTTGGCCAGGCGCAGCGTCCGCACATCGGCCGCCAGCGTGTCGACCATGACGCCCGCGGTCAGATCGAAATCCGCCTGCGTGCCATGCAACTCCAGCGTGCCGGCCTGGATGACTTCGGCGTCGACCTGCACCGGTCCGGTGCCGCGGGCATCGATCACGAGCCGTGCGCCGGCCAGGTCGAGCTGGGCATGGTCGAACGACACGCCTTCGCCGCGCAACGTCAGCGTCGCGGCGGAGTCGGAGCCGTTGGTGCCGGCGCTCCAGCCGTCCACCGTGCCCACCGCGCCGCCCTCGGCCTGAACGGTCAACCGGCTGCCTGCGCCGAGTGTGAAGCCGCCGTCGAGCCAGACGCCGCCGGAGCCGCCCAGCACGGTGACGGCGTTCGCCGCCATGTCAGCCATCGCGAAGCCGGCCACATGGGTGGCACCTTCCTGGGCCTCGTCGCCGAAACGGATCTGTCCCAGGCCGATGGATTGCGCCATCAGTTGCTGCCAGGCTTGGGCCGACAACCAGAAGTCGCGCTGCTGGTCATCGAACCCGTCGCGCAGCGACGTGCCGCCGAACTGTGCCAGCGCCGCCGCGTCGAACGCCGCCAGATGCAACTGGCTGCCGGTCAACTGCACGCCGTCGCCGAGCGTCAGGCTGCCCGCGCTGCTGCCACGCATGCCGCCGGCACGCAGGGCGATCGTCTCGCCCTGCAGGCTCAGCGTCTGCGGTGTTTCGCCGCTGGCCAGCTGCAGCTGGCCACTGGCCTGCAGTTCGAGCACGCCCCCCTGGCTGGCCGCATGCCACTGCAGCGCAGCGCCGGTATTGCCACGGATATCGCCGTGTTCGTTGCGCACACGCACGTCGCGCCCCAGCAGGTCGCCCAGCACGATGTCGCCCTGCGGCGTATCGCCACTGCGCAGCACCATGTCGATGGCGCCATCGCCGGCGTCGATGCGCACACCGTCACGCATCACGATACCCGGCGCGCAGCCGCCGCAATCCACTGCCGGCGCGCCATCGGCCTGCCCGGCGTTGGCGATCGCGGTGAAATTGCCGCCGTCCGTGTGGATGTCGGCGTTGATGCGGATATTGCGTCCGGCCGTCAGCGTCAGGTTGCCGCCCACGCCATCGGGATTGTCGGCAAGCACCGCCTTGGCCACCGTGATGCTGTTGCTGGCCTGCAATGTCACCGCGGTGCCGGCATTGAGCATGTGGGTCAGCTGGCCGGGTGTCAGCACCAGGTTGTTGTCCGCCAGCAGGTCGAAGCCGAACTGGCCGGCCGTCCCGCCGAGCGCGGCAAAACCGGCCGGGTCGGCGGCAAAGCCGGCCGTGGTCCAGGCATTGCCGTTGCCGGCGGTCACGCTGGCCTCGGTGTGGCCGACCGTGCCCAGCGGGTAGGCCGGGTTCTCGTCGACGACCGACAACACCAGGCCACGCGCGCTGCCGTTCCAGGTCGTGACCAATACGCGGTTCTGCACCTTTTCATCGGCGCCCACCGTGTCGGACAACACGATGAAGTTCGGGTCGGCCCAGCCCACCCGTGCGGCAGCCGTACCCTGGAATCCGACCAGGCTATTGCGCCAGCCCAGTTCACCGGTCAGACCACTGGCACCGGGCATCAAGGTCACGGTGCCAGCCAAGCCCTCGTAGGATTCCCAGTAGCCGGTCTGGAACACGACATCGCCGGTGGCCACGCCGTCGAGCGTGAGCTGCTCGAACCAATCGCCGAAGTAGTTGGACGTGCCCGCACGACCGACCAGGCTGTTGTCGATGGACACGGTTGCGCCGGGCCCGCTTGCGCCGGTCGCCCGGCCCGTCTGGCCGTCGACCCAGGTCACGGCGCCCTGGCCGTCGTTCCAGGCGCCGCTGCGGACCAGGTAGTTGACAAAGGTGCCCTGGGCGTCCCGGACCACCGTCACGCCGCTCCCACCGATACGCTCCCCGGATCGGGCTCCGACCAGGCTGTTGTCCGCCGACACGGCACCGACGATACCGCCGGCCGGATTCCAGGTGACGGCACCGGCAGCCTCGTGCGCGCCATTCGCCCATTCCGGACTGCGCACGACGAACCTGCCGCCGTCCAGCGCGTAGACGCCACCGCTGCCGACCGCGTCACCGCCCTGCGTGCCGACCAGCGAATTGGACGCGGAAACCTCGCCCCCGGTCTGCCCATCCCGAAGTTGGCCGGTCGCGCCGTCGGCCCAGGTCACGGCGCCCCGATAACGGTAGGGCTCGTCGACCTTGCCCCATTCGGAGGAGCCCACCAGATAGTCGCCATTGGCCAGCGCATACACCTTCTGGGCCACCCGGTCGCCCATGCCATCGGGTCTCTTGTATTCGCCCTCGACCCAGTTGCCGTTGGCATCGCGGTGCCAGCCGTAGGCGTCGACCATGTTGTCGGCGACAGCGCCGACCAGGCTGTTCGTCGCGTCGATCGCGCCGCCGGTGCTGCCGTCGGACAACTGGCCGGTCCGGCCATCCATCCAGGTGGCGGCACCACGGCCCGCGCCCCAGTTGCTGGTACGTACCACGACGTTGCCATTGGCCAGCGTGACGACGCCGGCGCCCGGATCCGAATGGAAACCGTCGAAATCGGCGCCGCCGCCGTAATCGTAATAGCCGTAGTAGTCCTCGCCATCGTCGCCGTCGCTTATGCCGTAACGCCCGACGGCATCGCCGGCAAGGCTGCCGACCAGGCTGTTGGCCGCGGACACTTCGGCGCCGAAACTGCCGTCGCTGAGTTGTCCGGTGCGGCCGTTCATCCAGGTCACCGCGCCGGCGCCCTGGGCCTGGCCGTTGTTCCACAGCGGACTGCGCACCAGCAGGTCGCCGCCGGGCAACTGGTCGATGGTGGCCTCGGGCAGGCTGCTGAAGTAGGCTTCGCGGCCGACCTGCACCGTGCGCTGGTGGTCCCACCAGTGCGGGCTTTCGGGGTTGTGGTCCGGGTCGATCCAGCTGTAGCTGGAGTGGTATCCGCGGGACAGCTGGTACGGCAGCAAAACGCGGGTCATGCCGGTC
This sequence comes from Burkholderiaceae bacterium, assembly GCA_041581405.1. Taxonomy (GTDB): domain Bacteria; phylum Pseudomonadota; class Gammaproteobacteria; order Burkholderiales; family Burkholderiaceae_C; genus CAISIP01. Next base: position 1,980 of record JBFIDI010000374.1, on the reverse strand, counting down.
ACGACGGAGCTATCCCCGACCTGGGTCGAGGTCACCGGCACCTCGTAGTTCAGGTCCTCGTTGTAGAAGCGCACGCCGACGTGGTCCCCGATGCCCAGCAGTGCGGTGCGCCCACCGTTGCCGTCGACCGCATAGGTATCGGGCGTCGATCCGACCAGGCTGTTGGCAGCGGACACGGTGGCACCCGGCCCCTGCACGCCCGGCGCCCTGCCGTTGCCGCCATCGATCAGCGTGACGGCGCCGCGGCCGTCGTTCCAGAACGGGCTGAGCACGGCCACGTAGCCGTTGGGCAGCACCGACGACATCAGGCCGACATGGTCGCCACTCTGGCTCATGGTGTAGGTCACGGTTTCGAAGGTCCGCCCGTACTGGTCGCCTACGGGTGTATAGGTTCCCGCCTTCTCGATCACCACCGTGGAGCGGCTGCCGACCAGGCTGTTGTCCGCACCGACGACGCCAGCGACGCCGGCGCCGCCATCGCCCCAGGTCGCCGCGCCCTTGCCCTGGCCCCAGTTCGGGCTGCGCACCAGGTAGTTTCCGTTGGCCAGCACATCGACGCTGCTCCACAGCTGCGCATCCCATTCACCCGGGTTGGTGTACACGCCCGAACCCGTCCAGTTGCCGTAGCGGCTGTTCGAGTGGTGCAGGCTGCCGACATAGTCGCCGTGCTCGGCACCCACCAGGCTGTTGTCGGCGCCCACCACGGCACCGGCCTGCCCTTGCACCGTGTGCCCGGTGCTGCCGTCGATCCAGGTGACCGCGCCGCGGCCGGTGACGCTGCGCCAAGTCGTGCTGTCCCAGGTGGGGCTGAGCACGATGTAGTTGGCGAACCGACCGGCCGCGTCCTGCTGTCCGACGCCGCGCACGCCACCAGAGCCGACCCGGTCGAACGCGCCGCCGCCGACCAGGCTGTTGGTCACCGACACCTCCCCGGTCACGCCGCTGGCCGATCCCCAGGTCACGGCGCCGGCATCGGTGGCTTCGACGTCATCCCATTGCGGACTGACGACGGCATAACGCCCACCGGCCAGCGCAACGATGCCGCCGGAGCCGATGGCATCGCCGTCACCACGCCCGACGAGGCTGTTGTCGGCGCTCACCTGGCCGGCAACACCGGTGGCGCCGAATCCGAACGTGACCGAACCCTTGCCGTTGCCGCTGGCGATGCTCGAGACCACGTAGTTGCCGTTGTCGAGCACGGTCACCGGCGATTCCCAGGTCTGCATGCGACGGGTGCCGGCATATTCCGAACGACCGTTGTTGTAGTAGTAGTACCCCGACCAGGTCTGGTTCTGCTGCTGGTATTCGTCTTGCCAGTGGATGCTGCGCGTGCCGATCATGTCGCGGGCAGCACCGACCAGGCTGTTGGTACTGCCCACCAACGCGCCGGGCCCCGTCTCGCCGAAGGCGCGGCCCGTCTGGCCATCGACCCAGGTGACCGCGCCCCGCGCGTCGGATTGCAGGTAGTGCCCCCCGGATGCCCAGTGCGGGCTCAGCACCAGGTAGTTCGCGCGCAGGCCGTGCGCATCGGCCGCGCCGACCGCCACGACACCCTTGCTGCCGACGAAATCGAAGGTCTCGCCACCATGCAGGCTGTTGTCGGTGGAAACCGCGCCGCGCACACCGCCCGCGGCGCCGAACGTGACGGCGCCCAGGTAGTCCGCACCACCCTCAACCGGATTGCTCCAATGCGGGCTGGCGACCACATAGGCGCCGCCGGCCAGCACCGTGATGCCGCCTTCGCCGACATGGTCTCCCGCGCCCAGCGCCTCGGCATCTTCGGTCGTGCCATTCTTGGCGCCGCCGTGGAACTGGATGCGGGTGGGCTTGCTGCTGTCGACCCCGGTGACGAAGACCCCGTTCTCCTGCAGCGCCGTGGACCGGATCGGCGTCGTGCCGACCAGGCTGTTGGCCGCAGACACCTGGCCGCCGGCGCTGCCATCGGACAGTTGTCCGGTCGCCGCATCCATCCAGGTCACC
>JBFIDI010000373.1:0-5854 GCA_041581405.1 Burkholderiaceae bacterium | reverse complement strand
GGTGGAGCAGGCCCGGGCGCCGCAACTGGCGGCCGCCGACGGCATTGCCGCGATCCGTACCGTGGCCAGCCCGCTGCGTCTGCAGGCCAACCCGCCGGTGCTGCGCCGGCCGCCGCCGGCGCTGGGTGAACATACCGACGAGGTGCTGGCCGAACTGGGCCTGGACGCGCAGCGCATCGCGGCCTTGCGGTCCTCGGGCGTCGTCTGACCGGCCGGGCATGAGGCCGGCGCCGGCCCGGGCGCGTTCGTGCCGCGGCATGGCCGCGCCCGGCGATACTCGCGCCATGCCGCATTGCTCGATCCGACACTGACATGCGCGCCGACGCGCAACGCAACCTGATTCTCGGTCTGTCGCTGGCCCAGCTGATCAGCTGGGGCAGCGTGTTCTACACCTTCGCGTTGCTGATCGGACCGATCGAGCAGGCGCTGGGCGTGAGCCGGGCGCAGAGTTCGGTCGCATTCAGCCTGGCGCTGCTGGCCGAGGGTTTTTGCGCCTACGCGATCGGTCGCTGGATCGACCAGGGCCACGAGCGGCTGGTCATGACGCTGGGCTCGGCGCTGGCCGGCCTGTGCCTGGTGCTGCACACCTTCGTGACCAGCCTGGCCGGTTTCTACCTGGTCTGGACCGCATTGGGCGTGGCCATGTCGGCCATCCTGTACACGCCGGTGTTTGCCGTCGTGACACGGCGGTTTCCGAACGATTTCCGGCGCGCCATCATCACGATGACCTTTCTCGGCGGCCTGGCCAGCACGGTGTTCATCCCGCTGACGGCCTGGCTGATCGACACCTGGGGCTGGCGTGGCGCGTTGTGGGCCCTGGCGGGCCTGCATTTCCTGGTCTGTCTGCCCATCCACGCCGTCCTGCTGCGCGATGCGCCCCGGCGTGTCGTGCCCGTCGCATCGGCCTCGGCCGCGGTCGAACCGGTGGGTCTGCGCCAGCTGCTGACGAGTGCACCCTTCCTGCTCGTGGGCAGTTTCATCGTGTTGTTCATGGCCGCGACCGCGGCGCTGCCGGCGCACCTGGTCAGCCTGTTGCGCGAGCGCGGCATGGCCGAGACCTGGGCGATCGCGGTGCCGGCGAGTATCGGCGTGCTCCAGGTGGCGGGACGCCTGCTGTTGTATTTCTTCGAGCGCCGCTTCGACGTCCACATGGCCAATCGCTTCATCCCGTGCCTGATCCCGGCGGGCCTGGCCGCGTTGCTGATGGCTCCGCTGCTCGGTACCGGCACCGGCGCATTGGTGCTGGTGCTGGCATTCGTCGCGTTGTACGGTGCCGGCAATGGCATGCTGACCATCGTCAAGGGCACGGCGATCGCGCAATACGTGAGTCGGGACCACGTGGCCAGCCTCAACGGCGCGCTGGGCGTGCCGCTGGCCCTGACCCGGGCCGCGGCGCCGCTGGTGATGGGCCTGTTGTGGCAGCCGGACGTGGGTTACCGCCATGGCTTGTGGCTGCTGCTGGTGATGAGCGTGGTGGCGATCGCGATGTTGCTGCTGGCGCAGCGCCGGGTGCTGGCCGCGGGTACCGGGGCGCCGTGAACGCGGGTCGGCGCGCGCGCCGCGTCGGTGTCAGTCCGTACCGTAGACCTTGGCCCGTGTTTGCCCGGGCCGGCCCGTGTTGACGACACCGGATTCGGTCACGACATACGGTGCGGCGACGGCGGGAGTGCCCGGCGCGGGCATGGCCTCGGGGAGGGGTGCCGCGGGAGGCGCTTCGCCTGCGGTGCGTGCCGTGGAGGCCGCGTCCCCGTAGGCCGCCGATGGCTCCGCCGCCGGCTTGGCCGCCGGAGCCTCTTGCGGCGTCGGTTCGGCGGGCCTCGTGGCCGCATCTGGTGTTGCCCGTGCCGGAACGGCCGGCACGACGGTTTCGTCCGGCGCCACCGTGTTCACCGGCAAGCGCGTGGCGGCCGCCGGCGGATCGACGGCGAGAGGCTCGGTGGGGACGAAGACCGAATGACCGTCCACCGGCCGCGTCTGCACATGGATCAGGCTGGCGCCGAGCGCAATCACCACCACGCCGAGCACCGCGACCGCGGCCCACACCGAGCGGGCACCAAACTTCCCTTGCTTGCCCGCAGGCAGGGTCCGGGTGTGGGTTGTCATGGGCCTGGTCCTCCCTGTGCCGGCGATCGGGTCGCCCCGGTCATGCTCCCGCCACGGAAAGGGGCGGGTCCATGCAGAAGCTAACCGGGTCGTGTTGCGTCAGATGTGCATCTGTGTAACCGTCGGTAAAGCGATGGCCTGCGCGGGTCCGCGCCCGCGGGGATTCAGGCGTCGACCTTGGCGGGCAGCTTCCAGTCGGCCCGCGGGTAGTGGCAGGTGTAGCCGTTCGGATACCGCTCCAGGTAGTCCTGGTGTTCCGGTTCGGCTTCCCAGAACGGTCCGGCCGGCGCGACTTCGGTCACCACCTTGCCCGGCCACAGGCCGGAGTCGTTGACGTCGATGATGGTGCGCAGGGCTTCGGCCTTCTGCGCGTCGTTCACGTAGTAGATGGCCGAGCGGTACGACATGCCCCTGTCGTTGCCCTGCTGGTTCAGTGTGCTCGGATCGTGGATCTGGAAGAAGAACTCCAGCAGGCGCCGGTAACTGATGACGGCGGGATCGAACAGGATCTCGATGCCTTCGGCGTGTGTGCCATGGTTGCGGTAGGTCGCGTTGGGCACGTCGCCACCGGTGTAGCCCACACGCGTGGACAACACGCCCGGCAGCTTGCGGATCAGGTCCTGCATGCCCCAGAAACATCCGCCTGCCAGTACCGCCCGTTCCTGTGTTGTTGCCATCTCAGTTCTCCTCGACCTGGTTCAGATATTCGCCGTAACCTTCGGCCTGCATGTCGTCGCGGTGCACGAAACGCAGCGACGCCGAATTGATGCAATACCGCAGCCCGCCGCGGTCGCGCGGGCCGTCGGGAAACACGTGGCCCAGGTGGCTGTCGCCGTGTCTGGAGCGCACCTCGGTGCGCACCATGCCGTGGCTGATGTCGCGCAGCTCGTTCACGTAGGCCGGCACGATGGGTTTGGTGAAACTGGGCCAGCCGCAGCCGGACTCGAACTTGTCGGAAGACGCGAACAGCGGCTCGCCCGACACGATGTCGACATAGATGCCGGGGTCGTGGTTGTCCAGGTAGGCCCCGGTGCCGGGGCGTTCGGTGCCGCTTTCCTGCGTCACGCGGTATTGCTCCGGGGTCAGCCGGGCGATGGCCTCGGCATTTTTCTCGTATCGGTTCATGGGTCGGGCATCCTCCTGTTCGTGCGCCATGGGCCGCGACAGGCCGCTTCGTCACAGATGCGATCTTGGCGCGGCTTTTCAAGCAATGATCGGCCAAGGCGCGATTCCTGCCCGTGCAGCAGGGTCAATGCCGCGCCATCGACCATGGCCGCAGCATAACGCGGCCGCGCCGGCGGCGCCGCGAACGACGATGCCATAATGGCCGTGCTCCGGGGTGCACGGCCAGTGATGGCGTGCTGAGATGGTTGAACCGAACCCGCGAACTTGATCCGGCTAGTACCGGCGAAAGAAGAGCTGTCACCCAAGACCATGGGCCCACGAGGCCATGTGTCGCCGGGTCACCTTCGGAGCAGATGTCCAGCAACTGCCACTGAAGGAGCCCCGATGAATGCACCCGACCCATTCGCCCAACGCCTCGCCCACTCGCGTGAGCCGTTTCCCGCCTCGCGCAAGATCCATCTCGACGGCTCGCGTGCTGACCTGCGCGTGCCGATGCGCGAGGTGACGCTGAGCAACGGCGAGGCGATCGACCTGTACGACACCTCCGGGCCCTACAGCGATCCGGCGGTGGAGATCGACGTGCGCCGTGGCCTGCCCGCGTTGCGGGCCCCGTGGATCGACGCGCGGGGCGACACGCAGGCCTATCCGGGGCGTGCGCACCAGTCGCTCGACGACGGCGTCCGGGAGGGCCGGGCCGAGTCGCCCCATTTGGCGGACCTGCGCCGCGCTGCCGCCGGCCTGCAGCGCACGCCGCGCCGTGCGCGTGCCGGCGCCAACGTCACGCAGATGCATTACGCACGCCGCGGCATCGTCACGCCCGAGATGGAGTTCGTCGCGTTGCGCGAGAACGGGCGCCGGGAATGGATGGCCGAGTACCTGGGCGACGACGAACGCGCCCGGCGGCTCAAGGGCAATGCGATGGGTGCGCTGATGCCGGCCATCATCACGCCGGAATTCGTGCGCGACGAGGTGGCACGCGGGCGCGCCATCATCCCGGCCAACATCAACCATCCGGAGATCGAGCCGATGGCGATCGGGCGCAACTTCAAGGTCAAGATCAACGCCAACATCGGCAACTCGGCGGTCACCTCGAGCATCGAGGAGGAGGTCGAGAAACTGGTCTGGGCGATCCGCTGGGGCGCCGACAACGTGATGGACCTGTCCACCGGCCGCGACATCCACACCACGCGCGACTGGATCGTGCGCAACTCCCCGGTGCCGATCGGCACCGTGCCGATCTACCAGGCGCTGGAGAAGGTCGGCGGCGTGGCCGAGGACCTGAGCTGGGAGATCTTCCGCGACACCCTGATCGAGCAGGCCGAACAGGGCGTGGACTATTTCACCATCCATGCCGGCGTGCGGCTGGCCTTCATCCACCTGACGGCGAACCGGCGCACCGGCATCGTCTCGCGCGGCGGCTCGATCATGGCCAAGTGGTGCATCACGCACCACAAGGAGAGTTTCCTCTACACCCATTTCGAGGACATCTGCGACATCATGAAGGCCTACGACGTGAGTTTCTCGCTCGGCGACGGCCTGCGTCCGGGCTCCGGCGCCGACGCCAACGACGAGGCGCAGTTCGCCGAGTTGCGCACGCTGGGCGAACTCACGCAGCTGGCCTGGAAACACGACGTGCAGACCATGATCGAAGGCCCCGGCCATGTGCCGATGCACATGATCCAGGCCAACATGCAGGAGCAGCTCACGCATTGCCACGAGGCGCCGTTCTATACGCTGGGTCCGCTGACGATCGACATCGCACCGGGTTACGACCATATCTCCAGCGCCATCGGCGCCGCGATGATCGGCTGGATGGGCACGGCCATGTTGTGTTACGTCACGCCCAAGGAACACCTGGGCCTGCCCGATCGCGACGACGTCAAGCAGGGCATCATCGCGTACAAGATCGCCGCCCATGCGGCCGACGTGGCCAAGGGGCATCAGGGTGCTCGCGCGCGCGACGAGGCCTTGTCCAAGGCGCGTTTCGAGTTCCGCTGGTCCGATCAGTTCGCGCTCGGCCTCGACCCGGACACGGCGCGCGATTTCCATGACGAGACCTTGCCCAAGGACGCAGCCAAGGTGGCGCATTTCTGCAGCATGTGCGGGCCGAAGTTCTGCTCGATGAAGATCAGCCAGGACGTGCGGGCCTATGCCGCCGCGCAACCCGGCGCGCCAGCCGCCGACGCGGAACTGGCGCAGACCATCGCGCAGGGCATGGCCGAGAAATCGGCCGAGTTCCGCGCCGGCGGCGGTGCCTTGTATATCCCGATCGCGCGCCAGGACTGAGCCGTGGCGGGCCTGTCCATCGGTATCGCCGGCGCCGGTCTGCTGGGGCGGCTGCTGGCCTGGCGGCTGGCGCATGCCGGCCATCGCGTCACCGTGTTCGACCCGGCGCCGGCACCGGCGCCGCGTTTCGACGGCCGGCAGGCGGCCGGTTTCAGTGCCGCCGGCATGCTCAGTCCGCTGGCCGAGCGCGAGGTCTCGTCGGCCCGTGTGGCACAACTGGGTTGGCGTTCGATCGGCCTGTGGCGCGCCATCGTCGCGGGCCTGCGGGCCCGGGTGGGGTTTGCCGAGCGCGGCAGCCTGCTGCTGGCGCATCGCAGCGACCGGGGCACGGCGGAGCGCC
>JBFIDI010000372.1:0-5867 GCA_041581405.1 Burkholderiaceae bacterium | reverse complement strand
CCGGTCTTCTCGAGTTCGACGAAATCCGGGAAACCACGCGCCATCTCCAGCAACGGACCGTCGAACACGTTCCAGGCCACGCCACCGGGCTGGGCCAGCACATGGATCGCAGCCTCCGAATAACCCTGGGTCTCGTCGTGGAAACGGGTGCCAAGGGCATTGATCTGCACCCCGCCCTGCATCATCACGGCCCAGCTCATCAGCGCGCCCTGGGGCGTGGCCCAGGAGCCGTGGCCCTGGTAGCCGCCGAGGTCGGCCAGCCGGGCGTCGATCTGCCGCGCCCACTGGATCGCACTGCCGTCGTTGCCGACATGGCCGCCGAACGTGGCCTCGGCCATCTCGGGCAGCAACTCGCGCACCATCTGCGGGTTGCCGCCGAAACCGTTGCAGGCCAGCAGCAACACGTCGCAGCCCAGCTGTTCCAGCGTGCCGTCGGGACGGGTGTATCCGACCCCCCGGACGCGGTCGTCCGTATCCAGGTACAGCACCCGCACCACGGCATCGGTCAGGATGTCGGCGCCCGCGGCCTGGGCGGTGCGCTCCAGGCTGGCCATCAACGCGGCGCCGGTGCGCTCGGGCACGGCATGCATGCGCCGCGCCCGGTGCCCCGGGTACAGGAAACCGTCGAGCACCTCGAACACCACGCCATGGTGCTCCAGCGCGTCGATGGCCTGGGCCACCGCCGCGGTGTAGGCATCGACCAGGTGTTGGGCCGCCTCGCCATGGGCCTTGGCCTGCACGTCCTGGGCGAAGGTCTCGCGCGCATCGGCGATGCCCAGCGCGCGCTGCAGGCGCGTTCCGGCCGCGGGAATGAAGCCGGACGACAAGGCCGTCGATCCGCTGGGCCGGGCATCGCGCTCGAGCAGCACGCAGTCCACACCCCGCGCGCGCAGACCGATCGCGGCGGTCAGCCCACAGGCGCCCGCGCCGACGATCACCACCGGCACGTGGGGGGTATCCGCGGGCAGATCGTCACGTAACACGTTCGGGGAAATCATCGATGCTCTCCTGGGTGATCGAAGGGAGCCGGACCGCGACCCGGCAACCCGGCTGCGGCCGGCCGGACGTGCTGCCGATGCGGCGTCATGCGCCGCGCCCCATCCGCTGGCGCAACTGGTTCAGCAAGCCGCCGGCCGCCACCATGTCGAGCAGGAAGTCCGGTATCGGCTCGCACGGCAGCGACACGCCCTGGGCGCTGGTCACGGTCAGGGCCTGCAGATCGAGCGTGACCGATTCGCCGTCCGCCAGTTCGCCGGCGCGCGCGCAGGTCAGCAGCAACAGGCCGAGGTTGAACGCATTGCGGAAATACAGGCCGCTGTACGACGGCGCGATCACCGCCCGCACGCCCAGGTGCACCAGCGCGGCCGCGGCCTGCTCGCGCGAGGAGCCGATGCCGAAATTGGCGCCGGCCACGATCACGTCTCCGGCTTGGACCCGGGCGGCGAATTCCGGCCGCACCGCCTCCAGGCAATGCGGCGCGATGCCGTCGATGCCCAGCTTCATGTAGGCGCCGGGCGCCAGCACGTCGGTATCGATGTCGTCGCCGAACTTCCAGACCCGGTGCCGGCTTGCCGCCTCGGTCGTGTGCCCGTTCATGGCAGCATCTCCCGCGGATCGGTGATGCGCCCGCGCAAGGCCGATGCCGCCACCGTATACGGCGAAGCCAGGTAGACCTGCGCCGTGGCCGAACCCATGCGCCCCTTGAAGTTGCGCGCGGTGGTGGCGATGACCGTGGCACCGTCCGGGATGCTGCCGCCATAACCGGCGCAGGCACCACACGCCGTGGGCAACACGTCGGCGCCGGCATCGCGCAACAGGCCCATCACGCCCTCCTGCTCGGCCTGCTGCTGGTCGTGCCGGCTGGCCGGCGCCACCATCAGGCGCACGCCCGGCGCCACGGCATGCCCGCGCAACACGCTGGCCGCGGCCCGCAGGTCGTCGAGCTTGGCGCCGGTGCAGGCACCGATATACGCGACCTGCACCGCGATGTCGGCAAACGCCGCCACGTCGTCGGTGTTGGCCGGGCTGTGCGGGGCGGCGACCTGGGGCGACAAGGCGGCGGCGTCGAAGACATGGTCCACCGTGTCGGCCCCCGGGTCGGTGCACCAGCCGGACACGTCGTCCACGGCCACGCCACGTTCGGCCAGCCAGGCCTGGGTCGTCGCGTCGGGCGCGATCAGGCCGACCTGGGCGCCCATCTCGGCACTCATGTTGGACATCGTCATGCGTTCCTGCATCGACAGGGCCTGCACCGCCTCGCCGCAGAACTCCACGGCCTGGTATTGGCCGCCGTTCATGCCGAAGCGCCCGACCATGTGCAACACCATGTCCTTGGCGGTGAGCCCCGGTGCCAGCCGATGGTTCCAGAGCATGCGCAAGGTCCGGGGCACACGCACCCACAACTGCCCGGTGACGACGACACCGAGCATCTCGGTGGCACCGATGCCGAACATGTAGGCGCCGAACGCGCCGCCGGTGGGCGAATGCGAGTCGCCGCCGACGCAGAACATGCCGGGCCGGATGTGCCCCTTTTGCGGCAGCACCACGTGGCAGATGCCGATGCTGTCGTACACATGCGGCAGGTCCTGCTCGCGCGCCCAGTCGCGCGCGATGCGCACGATGCGGCGCGACTCGTCGTCCTGCTCCGGCACGTAGTGGTCCATCACCAGCACCACGCGGGACTTGTCCCAGATCGTGGCACCGAGTTCCTCGAGCATGGGCTTGAGGCGGCGCGGGCCGGACGAGTCGTGGAACATCGCCAGGTCGACCTGGCAGTTGACGATCTCGCCGACATCGACATGGGGCCGGGCCGCGGCCCGGGCGATCAGCTTTTGCGCCAGCGTGCGTGGCGTGTGGTGTGCGTGTGTCATGTCATTCCCGTGGCATTGCCGGTTGCGCGGTCGCGCGCGCTTCATTCCGACAGACTCTCCTTGACCGAAATACGTGCGTCCACGCTGCCGACCTGCGACACGTCCATCTGGTACTCGTAGCGGTCCGGGCGATACAGGCCGTGCAGCCATTGCACCGGCCGGTCGTTCACGTCGAACACCAGCCGGTTCACCGCCAGCAGGGCGGTGCCCACGGCCACGCCCAGTTCGCGCGCCACCGAGGCGTCGGCCTGCCGCGCCGAGACGGTCTGCCGGGCCCGGCCCATCTCGACGCCGCTCTCCTCGATCAGCCGCAGGATGGGCTTGCGCAGCAAGTCCTTGCGCCCGAATCGTTTCGCCAGTTCGTCCGGCACATAGGTGGTGATGTGCGACACCGGCCCGAGCTTGGAACTGCGCCGGCGCACCGCTTTCTGCACCATGGCGCCGAACGGGATCTGCAAGGCTTCGGCCACGGCGTGCGACGCATGGATGGTGCGCACCTCGATCACCTTGACCGAGGTGCGCAGGCTCATGCTGACGATGTTCTCGAGCAGGCCGCTCATGCCCTTGGCGCCGTTGCGACGCGCGGCCTGGGACTTGCCGCCGGCCGTCACCGTCTCGGCCGGCGCCGGATGCGTGCCACGGCCGGCGCGGCGGATGATCAGGCCTTCGTTGGCCAGTTGTTCCAGCGCGCGGCGAACGGTCACGCGGCCGGCGCCGAATTCCTTGCTCAGCACCATCTCGGACGGCAGGCCCTGGGCAAAACGCCCTTCGTGCAATTGCTCGCGCAGCACCAGGTAGATCTGGTGGTATTTGGGGAGGGGTAGAACGGTAGCCATGGCGTATTCTCAGTGAACGATGGCGCCGTCCAGCTCCAGCACATCGACCTGGAACACGGTGTCGACCGGCGCCTCGCGCATGACGTGGTAGAGCACGAAACGGTAGGCGGCATGGGCGTCGATCTCGCTGGGCGTGAACGCGAACGCCAGGTTGCCGCCGGTGGTCTTGCGCCCCGGATAGGCATGGTGCAGCAGGTTCTGCTTGAACACCCCGGCCGCGGTGCGCGCCAGCGCCGCCTGCGGCGCGATGAACTCGAGCACCAGCCCGGCCTCGTGCGTGGCCCGCTGTGCCGGCTCCAGCGCATGCACCGCCCCCTGGCCGTAGACATGCGGATGCAGTTGCCACGGCCCCGGCACCAGCGCCCGCACCCGCTGCTCGACCGCGGCGAGCACCTGCGGCAGGCTGCGCAGCAGCACCGGGTCGGCGACACCGGCCAGCAGCACCACCCGCTCGCCCAGCCGGCATGCCGCCTCGACCTTCAGGCTGGGCTTGTCGCGCGGCACGAACCGGGCACCCCGCACGCGGGTGCGATGGGCGTCGAGCGCCTCGTAGTGCGCGTCGTGCAGCATCAGGCTGCCGCCCGGTTCCTCGACCTGCAGCGGATCGGCCTGTTCGTACAAGGCATGGGCCGCCACCGACGCCGGTGTGGCGTGGGCGTCCGGATGCATGCTCTCCAGCGTGAAATGCGCGGACGTCAGTTCGGCCAGCATCGCGTCGCGGCCACCGGGGCGGCAACACAGCGACGTGCATTCGATGATCTTGGCCATGTGCAGGCACAGGCCCATCGGATATCCGAGCATCGCCGGCAAGGTGGCGAACACCGCGGTGTCGCAGGCGCGCCCGGCGATCACCACGTCCGGATCCAACGCCAGCGCGCGTTCGAAGGTCTCGGTGCCGCACTGGCCGACGATGTGGCTGCAGGCCGCGATCTCCTCGGCCGACGGCATGTCGATGGCCCCGATCGGATCAAGCCGGCCCTCGTGCAGCGCCGCGACCAGGGTCGCGGGCGCGATGTCGCTGCGGATCGTCGCCAGGCGCAGCCGCAGGCCGCGGCGCGCGACGATGCGCCGCACGATGTCGAGCGTCGCGTCCAGATGCACGCCGGCACCCGCCGTTCCGGCGCTGCCGATGATCAGCGGAACGTCGGCCGCGCGTGCCGCGCACAACACCAGATCGAGGTCGCGCTCGACCATGGCCGCGGGCGCGGCCATGACGCCGGCGCCCAGGTAATACGGCCCCGGGTCGATCGACCCCATGTCGCAGCCGACGACATGGGGCGCGCGCGCCATGCCCCGGTGCAACGCGTCTTCGGGAATGCCGTAACCCAGCTGGCCGGATGCGGACAACACGCGCAGGGCTTCACCGCCGGGACGATGGGACTGCAGCAGGCGGGCGCAGGCGTTCACGCGACGACCCTCCGCGCTGCGCGCTGCGGGATTCGCGCTTGGGAACGGCCCGGCGCGCTCACTGGAGTACCTTCGTGCTGCGCACTGCGGTATTCGCCCTTGGGAACGGCCCGGCGCGCTCATGGAACGATGTCCAGCATGGGCCCGTGCTGCTGCGCGCCGTACACGTCGCCGTCGCCGGGGCTGCCGGCCACGATGGCGCGCGGCAACACGTACTTGATCGCCTGGATACCGGCCAGCAGATGGCGCTGCACCTGGTGCTCGCGAAGGCCGTAGCGCGCCGCGACGGCGGCGCACGACAGCGCCGGGCTGCGCGCCGCCAGCGCGTACGCCTGCGCGTCGCGCAGGAAGACGTCGATCGTCAGCTGGGTCGGGCCGGCGTTCTTGCTGCGGATCACCTGCGCCAGGTCGGCCAGGGTCCGCCGCGGCGGTTGTTCCGTGATGGTCATCGCGCGGTGAACCCTCCGTCGGCGCACACGACCTGCCCGGTGATGAAGGCCGCGCGGCGGGACAACAGGAAACCGATCAGTTCGGCGATCTCGTGCGGCTCGCCGAGGCGACCCATCGGGATGCTCTGTTCCATCGCGGCCAGCGCCTGCGCGTCGGCGGTGACGGCGGCGACCATGGCGGTGCGTACCGGCCCCGGGCCGACGGCGTTGACGCGGATGCCCTCGCCCGCCCACTCCAGCGCCAGCGACTTGACCATGCCGTTGAGACCGGCCTTGGACGCGGCGTAGGCCGCGCCACGGGCATG
>JBFIDI010000371.1:0-5877 GCA_041581405.1 Burkholderiaceae bacterium | reverse complement strand
GCCGGTCGCGTTCGTTCTGCAGGATCTCCTGCATCTTGTTGCGCGCGCCGCTGATGGTGAAGCCCTGGTCGTACAGCAGGTCGCGGATGCGCCGGATCATCAGCACTTCGTGGTGCTGGTAATAACGCCGGTTGCCACGGCGTTTCATCGGGCGCAGCTGGGTGAATTCCTGCTCCCAGTACCGCAGCACATGGGGTTTGACGCCACACAGATCTCCCACCTCCCCGATGGTGAAATAACGTTTGGCGGGAATCGACGGGAGATTTTTCCCCATTGAAATCAAAGCTGTAGGCGACAAAGCTTCGAGGTTACTCTAAGACGCCCGCGATGCATAGCGTCAGCGGCAAGGCGCGGCAGAAATACTTGCGCCGTGTGGCTTATCGCGCGATTTGCACGTCGTCCAGGTCGATTTCGGTGTCGTTGTCGTCGCCGTTGTCCAACACCACGGGCTGCGGTTGCCCCGCATCCTGGATCTGCTCCTTGAGCTTGTGGCTGGCATGGAAGGTGACGACCCGGCGCGCGCGGATCGGGATCGCCTCGCCCGTGCGCGGGTTGCGGCCCGGGCGTGGCGCCTTGGTCCGGATCTGGAAGTTGCCGAAGCCGGAGATCTTGACGTCGGAACCATCGACCAGGCTGCTGGAGATCAGGTCGAAGAACGCGTCGATCATGTCCTTGGATTCCCGCTTGTTCAGACCGATCTGTTCGAACAGCAGTTCGGCCAGCTGGGCCTTGGTCAATGCCGGGGTCTCCAGGCTTTCAATCGCGAGTTCCATCGTGGTTGTCCTCTTGTTGTGCGTCAGTCGGTTGGCGCTGGTGCGCTGGCTGCAACGGGATGCGCCTAGGCGCGCTGGCGCGCGCCCAGGTCGGTGGCCAGTTGGGCCAGCACGGCCTGCACGGCCTGCTCGATCTCCTCGTCGGTCAGGGTAGCGGTGTCATTATTGAGCGTCAAGCGAACCGCCAGGCTTTTTTCGGCCGGCGTCGGCGTGGCTGCAACACCTTGCGCGTCGCCGGCCGTCGTCGCCGCTGCCGCGGCCTTGGGCCGGTACACGTCGAACAAGGTGGCACTGCGCAACAGGCCCTTGGTGGGTGCCGCATGCACGGCGGCCATCAGCGCCGCATGGCTGACCTGCTCGGCAACGAGCACGGCGATGTCGCGTTCGACCGGCTGGTGCTTGGCCACCGGCCGGAACTCCGGGATCGGGCGCTGCAACACGGCGTCGAGATCGAGCTCGAACATCACCGGTGCACTGGCCAGCTCGTAGGCCTGGCGCCAGCGCGGATGCAGTTCGCCCACGAAGCCGATGTCGCGGTCGTCGAGCAGCACGCGGGCACAGCGGCCCGGATGCATGGCCGGGTGTTCGGCCGCGACGAACCGGGCCTGGCGCGGTGCGAGCAAGGCCTCGACATCACCCTTGGCGTCGAAGAAGTCGCCCAGGCGCTCCTTGCCCGACCATTGCAGCATGTCGGCGCCCCCCATGGCCATCGCGGCCACGCGCATGGGCTGGCGCAGGCCGGCCACGGCGGCCGGGCCGTCGGTGATGGCAGCGTCGCGTTCGTAGACACGGCCGAGTTCGAACACCCGCACCCGGTCGGCGCGGCGGTCCTGGTTGAACTTGACGACCTGCAGCAAGGACCCGAGCAAGGACGAGCGCATCACGCTCATCTGGCTGGCGATCGGATTGAGCAGCTTGACCGGATCGGCATTGCCGGCCAGGTCGCGCTCCCAGCGCGCCTCGACGAAGCTGTAGTTGATGGTCTCCTGGTAACCCAGCGCGGCGAGCTGGCGCCGCACGCCGAACGCGCTGCGCCGGGCCTCGGGCCGGATGAAGGCGGTGATCGGGCCTTGCGGCGGCGTGGTCGGCAAGGCGTCGTAACCGACCATGCGCGCGACTTCCTCGATCAGGTCTTCCTCGATCAGCAGGTCGAAACGGTACGGTGGCGGCACCACGGTCAGCGTGCCGGCGGCGGCATCGCTGGTGGGCGCCAGGCCCAGGCGCGACAAGGCCTCCTCGCATTGCGCCAGGGACAGCGGCATGCCGATGACCTTGGCCGCGCGTGCCACGCGCAGCGTCACCGGAGCCGGCGAAGGCATGTTGACCTGCTGGTCGTCGATCGGGCCGCAGACGGTCTGCTTGGTGCCGCAGATGTCGATGATCAGCTGCGTGATGCGCTCGACGTGTTCGACGGTCTGGCTCGGGTCGACGCCGCGCTCGAAGCGGTGGCCGGCGTCGGTGGAGAAGTTGAAGCGGCGCGAACGACCGGCAACGGCCTGCGGCCACCAGAACGCGGCCTCGACATAGACATGGCGGGTGTCGTCGGATACGGCGGTGGCGTCACCCCCCATGATGCCGGCCAGCGACTCCACCTCGCGTTCGTCGGCGATCACGCCGACCTGCTCGTCCACCGTCACGGTGTTGCCGTTGAGCAGCTTGAGTTGCTCGCCCGCCTTGCCCCAGCGCACGTCCAGGCCGCCGTGGATCTTGTCGAGATCGAAGATGTGCGAAGGCCGACCGAACTCGAACATCACGTAGTTCGAGATGTCGACCAGCGCGTTGACGCTGCGCTGGCCGCAACGCGCCAGGCGCTCGACCATCCAGGCGGGCGTCGTGGCCTGCGGGTTGACGTTGCGCACGATGCGGCCGGTGAAGCGGCCACACAGGTCGGGCGCGCTGATCGTCACCGGCAGCCGGTCGTCGCAGCCGACCTCCACCGGCGGAAAACCCGGCATGCGCAGTGCGGCGCCGGTCAGCGCGGCGGCCTCGCGCGCCACGCCGTAGACGCTCAGGCAATGCGCCAGGTTGGGCGTGAGCTTGACGGTGAGCAGTGCGTCGTCGAGCCGCAGGGTCTCGCGCACGTTCTGTCCCAGCGGTGCGTCGGCGGCCAGTTCCAGCAGGCCGCCGTGGTCGTCGGACAGCTGGAGTTCCTTGGCCGAGCACAACATGCCGTGGCTCTCGACGCCGCGCAGCTTGCCGACCTTGATCTGGAAGGGCTTGCCGTCGGCGCCCGGGGGCAACACGGCACCGACCATGGCACACGGCACCTTGATGCCGACGCGGGCGTTCGGCGCGCCGCAGACGATGTCGAGCAGATCGCCCTGCCCCACGTCGACCTTGCACACACGCAGGCGATCGGCATTCGGATGTTGCACGGCCTCCTTGATCTCGCCCACGACGATCTGGCTGAACGGCGGCGCGACCGGCTGGACGTCTTCGATCTCCAGGCCGGCCATCGTCAGCGTATCGGCCAGTTCACGGGTGTTCAGGGCAGGGTTGCAGAACGTGCGCAACCAGGATTCGGGGAATTGCATGGATTGGGGCTCAGGCTTGCTGGAATTGGGACAGGAAACGCAGGTCGCCGTCGAAGAACAGGCGCAGGTCGTCGACGCCGTAACGCAGCATGGTCAGCCGGTCGATGCCGGTGCCGAACGCGAAGCCGATGTGGCGCTCCGGATCGAGCCCCATGTTGCGGATCACCTGCGGGTGCACCTGGCCGGAGCCGGACACCTCGAGCCAGCGCCCCTTGAGCGGCCCGCTGCCGAACTGGATGTCGATCTCGGCGCTGGGTTCGGTGAACGGGAAATAACTGGGGCGGAACCGGATCTGCAGGTCGCGGGTCTCGAAGAAGGCCTGGATGAAATCGAGGTAGACCGCCTTGAGGTCCTTGAAACTGACGTTCTCGCCGACCCACAGGCCTTCGACCTGGTGGAACATCGGCGAATGCGTGGCGTCGCTGTCGACGCGGTAGGTGCGCCCCGGGGCGATGACGCGGATGTCGGGCATGGGCTCGCCGCGGGCGATCGCGTCGGCATGTTGCGCGGCATGGGCCTGCGCGTAGCGGATCTGCATCGGCGAGGTGTGCGGGCGCAGGTTGAGCCAGCGGCCCTCGGCGTCCTTCATGTCGACGTAGAAGGTGTCCTGCATCGAGCGGGCCGGATGGTTCTCGGGATTGTTCAATGCGGTGAAGCTGTACCAGTCGGTCTCGATCTCGGGGCCGTCGGCCACGTCGAAACCCATGGAGCCGAAGATGGCCTCGATACGCTCCATCGTCATCGCAATCGGGTGCAGGCCGCCACCACCGCGCCGGCGGCCCGGCAGGCTGACGTCGAGCGCCTCGGCCTGCAACTGCAATTGCAGTTCGGCTTCGGCCAGTGCCTCGCGCCGTGCCTGCAACGCGGCCTCGATCGCCTGCTTGGCCAGGTTGATCTGCGCGCCCTGGGCCTTTTTCTCTTCGACCGGCAACGCGGCCAGGCCTTTCATCAGCTCGGTGATGCGGCCGGACTTGCCCAGGAACTGCGCCTTGGCGTTCTCCAGTTCGGCGGGCGCCCTGGTGGCGGCAAATGCAGCCGTGGCGGCGTCAACAATGGCGTTCAATGCGGTCATGGTCGGAGAAAAAAGGGATTCAGGAAAAAGAACGGGGGCTAGCGCTGGTCAAAGCCCTAGCCCCCGCATGCTGAGTCGGTGCCGGCCGCTTGCGCCGCCGACACGCGATCCTGCCGGTCAAGCAGCCAGCTTGGCCTTGACTTGCTCCACGATACCGGCGAACGCCGGCATGTCGTGCACCGCGATATCGGACAGAACCTTGCGGTCGATCTCGATGCCGGCCTTCTTCAGGCCGTTGGCGAACTGGCTGTAGGTCAGGCCGCATGAACGCGCAGCGGCGTTGATACGGGCGATCCACAACTGGCGGAACACGCGTTTCTTGGTACGGCGATCACGGTAGGCGTATTGGCCTGCCTTCATCACCGCTTGCTTGGCAACGCGGAAGACGTTGCCGCGGCGACCACGGAAACCCTTGGCGAGGGCGAGAACTTTCTTGTGGCGGGCGCGAGCCGTTACACCACGTTTGACGCGAGGCATGTGTTACTCCTTGTTCGTCGTGAATCAGATACCGAATCCGGGCAACATCTGCGCCATGTGACCCATATTGGTCTCATGAACAGCGGTTGCACCACGGAGTTGGCGCTTGTTCTTGGTGGTCTTCTTGGTCAGGATGTGACGTTTGAAGGCTTGACCGCGCTTGACGGTGCCACCGGGACGAACGCGGAAACGTTTTTTCGCGCTGCTCTTGGTCTTCATCTTGGGCATTGAAATGCTCCTTCTACTTTGTGCTCGTGAGGCGTCTGCAAACAATTGCAGCCTTGTTGGCCCCGAGCCACTTGTGTGGCGAGTTGTTGGCTCACCACTTGTGTGGCGAGTTGTTGGCTCACCACGTGTGTGGCGAGTCATGCACTCGCCACTGGCCGACGGTTCTACCCGCCGACCTTGCCACCCGACGGATGACCAAACCCGTCGGACGCAATCTCGATTCCGGTTTACGACGTCGCCGTTGCCGCAGTGTCGGCAGCCGCCTTGGGCGCCGGCTTCTTCTTGCTCGGTGCGATCATCATGATCATCTGGCGCCCTTCCAGCTTCGGGAACTGCTCCACGACAATGGTTTCACCCAGCTCGGCACGGATACGGTTGAGCAACGCCATCCCGATTTCCTGGTGCGTGATCTCGCGTCCGCGATACCGCAGCGTGATCTTGCACTTGTCGCCATCAGCGAGAAACCGCTTGATGTTGCGCATCTTGATGTTGTAGTCGCCGTCGTCGGTGCCCGGACGAAACTTGACTTCCTTGATCTCGATGACCGTCTGCTTGGCTTTGGCTTCCGCCGCCTTCTTCTGCTCCTGGTACTTGAACTTCCCGTAGTCCATCAGACGACAGACCGGCGGATTCGCCGTGGGGGAAATTTCAACCAGGTCGACATCGTGCTCCCCAGCCATACGGAGTGCATCCTGGAGGCTGACGATACCCAAGGGTTCGTTTTCGGGGCCGGAAAGTCGGACTTCCGGGGACATGATCTCCCGGTTCAGGCGGTGTTTGCGTTCTTCGCGGT
>JBFIDI010000370.1:0-5887 GCA_041581405.1 Burkholderiaceae bacterium | reverse complement strand
GGCGCCTGCCTCTGGCAGCGCCACGACTCGGCCGGCCTACACGCAGTGAAACCGGACAGACGGGGGGCGTCTTTCACTTCAGGATTGCGGCATGCTGTGCCACCAGATCCGGCACTCGGCGCACAGGCCATCGGCGAACCGCGCCTGCAGCGCGCCGTCGAGCACCATGCGCGGCAGCGGCTCACCCGGCTGGCGCGCCGGCACGCTGGTGCCGGTCGATGCGGCCCAGATGCGGAACAGCTCCTCCGACGTCACCTGGTAGGTGACATGCCAGTGCGCCAGACCGGAATCCGGCAGGCTCGCCAGCACCTCGTAACGCAGCTGCACATCGGACTGCAGTTCGACGCGGCTCCAGTAGGCGGCCAGTTCGGCATGTCCGCGCTGGGTGGCGAACGGCGTGTTGTGGTAGAGGCCGTCGGGCCGGAACAAGGCGGCAAACATCGCCTTGTCGCGGGCCTCCCAGGCCGCCTTGTAGCCCTGCATGAAACCTGTGATGTCCATCCGAAGTCTCCTGTTCGTGGCTGCAACCGCGCAGAGGTGCGCGGCTCAGGCCTTTTCCTCCTGCCGCTGCGCCTGGGCCGCGGCAATCCGCTGCTCGATCGCGGCCTTGCGTGTTTCCAGCGCGGTCGCCGCATCGCCGCCGCCGGCCTCCTCCATGGCCGTGTCGACGGCGCGCAGCTCGTCGCGCAGCTGTTCGATCGATGCCGCCTCGTCGGCCTTCTCGAACGCGACCTCCTCGGCAACCACACCCTCGTGCGTGACGATGGCCGCCCCGGCCTGCGGGATCACCGCCCGCCCCTGCTCCAGCGCCCGCGTGTTCATGAACGTCGGCGACACGATCTCGATGCCCGCGCCATGCAGGGCGTCGAGCATGCATTCGCGCAGCCGCGAACGCGCCGAGATCAGGCTGCCCACGTCGGTCAGCAGCCCGGCGACGCGATAGGTGACCGAAAAATCGCCCAGCGCGCGCACGTGCACGAAGGCCTCGCCCAGGCCGGCGTCCTGCGCCGCCCGCAGCAAGGTGTCGGTCACGCGGGACCGCGCCAGGTCGTAACCCAGCGACACCTCGGCCGACACGATGGTGCCCGAGGCCCGCACCACCTTCATCGGCTGCGTGACCAGGAACAGGTTGGGCAGCGTGACCAGATCGCTGTCCTCGGTCTGCACCTCGGTGTGCAGCAGGTTCATCTCGGTGACCCGGCCGGTGATGGCACCCGCGGTGATGAAGTCGCCGGGACGCGCGCTGCGGATCGCGCGCAGCATGATGCCGGCCATCATGTTGCCGATGAAGGTCGTGGCCGACAACGCGATCGCCGCGCTGAGCAGGATGCCGATCAGGCTCAGCAACTGGCCCTTGAGCCCTTCGCTCACGGGCAGCACCAACACCACGCCGAGCGCACCCGACAGGGTCAACGCCAGCATGATCAGCTGGAAGCGGAACTGGGCCTGCGGCTGGGCCTGCCAGCGCCGCCGCAGGCTGCGGTCGATCAGGTACAGGGCGCCGACCACGAGCGCCAGCGTCGCCAGCAGTGGCACGAATCGGCCGAAGGCCTCCCAGGACGGCAACGACACTTGCACGCGGACCCCTTGTGTTGCACACGGCCGGCAGCGGCCGCGGCGCATTCCGGCACCGGCATGCGGCCGGCGCCCACGGCGCCTACTGTATATCGGCCGGCGCCGAACCCAGCTGCGCGACCATCAGGTGGAAGGTGTTGCGCAAGCCGGCCTTGCGGAAACCGCAGGCCTCGTACATCCGGATCGCCGGGTTCTGCGGATGCACGGTCAGCGACACCTGGCGGTAACCGGCGTCGCGCGCCGCATCCAGCGCGGCCAGCATCATCGGCCGTCCGACGCCCTGGCGCTGCCAGGGCGGCAACACGGCGATGCCCAGCTGCGGTGTCGTGTCGTCGACATGGGCCAGGCCTTGCCCATCGGGCACCAGGCGCATCCAGCAGGCGCCGACCGGGGTCGCCGCCGGGCCCGGCTGTTCGGCCATCACGCCGACGTCGCCGGCGCGGCCCCAGGACTCGGCGTAGATACGCACGCCGGGACTGTCCAGCACCGCGCGCGGGCGCAGCGGCGCCGGCGGCGGGTCCCACAAGGCCACGTGCAGGATCTCCCACAGCACGGCCTGGTCGGCCGCGCGCATCGGACGAAACGAAAAACCATGCGCAGCCATCGCGTCAGCCCCAGGGATGCAGGCGCCGCATCGACCGGTGCCAGCGCAGCAGGTCCGCGTCGGGCATCGATCGATCTGCGCCGCCGTCGTGCGGCCCGGTTCGCGATCGCAGCGGCCGCTCCGCCAGGCGGTCCGCGACCCAGGTCGCCGCCAGTCCCAGTACCCGATCGCGCTGGTCGACACCGTGCGCATCGACCATGAAGTGGTCGTGGCCCGGCAGTTCCCAGTAGGTCAGGCCACCATGGCCGGCATCGCGGTACGCCTGTTGCGCCAGCCGCGCCGAGGCGACCGGTGCCAGCGCATCGCGCTCGCCCTGCACCAGCAGCACCGGCGCGGTCGACGTCAGCAATGCACGCACCGGCACCGTGTCGGCCACGTCGGCCCACCAGCGCAGCGAGTTGCCACCCCACAGCGGGCCCGGGCCCGGATCGCGCCGCGCCTGCGCCAGCATGTCGTCGAGTTGCCGTGCCACCGGCGGCGGGAGCACGCGCCGGATCGAGTCCGCCAGGGTCTCGCCCAGGCTGCTCGACAACACCACGACCGCATCGGGCCGGGCCAGCGGCGCCAGTTGCGCCACCACGGCCCCGCCCTCGGAGCCACCGAACAACACCAGCTGGCCGCTCCACCACGGCGCATCGCGCAAGGCCAGCAGGACCTGTTGCGCGTCGGCGGCGCGCTGGCTGACGGTGTGGTGGTGCCGGTAGTCCTGCGAGCAGTCGGCCATGGCATCGGCGGGGCGATCGTGCGGCGACACGCCGTATTTCTCCACGGTCAGCAGGGCCAGCGCGGGTGCGACCGCATGGGCCGCCGCCACGCTCGCGCTGGCCGATGCCGGCAGGCAACCCGAACCCTGGGCGACCAGCAACACGCCGTGGGGCGAGCGGGCATCGGGCGCGGCGCTCAGCGGCGCCGTCAACGACCAGTGGATCAGGCTGCCGTCGGCCCGGGCACTGGTGCCGCTCTGGACGGCGGCGGCCTGGGCCAGGCCACACGCCAGCACGGCGGTGACAGCCGCCGCGGCGCGCAGCCAGGACCGCGGGCGCGCGGTTCGTATGGATGGCATGAGACTCCCTGTTGGAATTTTGAAGGCCCGTATCTTGCCAAAAAATCGGCGTGCCGGGGCCGGTTGCGACAACCGGCGTGCGGGCGCCGGAACCGGAGCGGTCGCATGCGCATCACCGGCGTGCCGCGTGCGTGTGATACCGTGACGTTCCTTCGGGATGGCGGCGTGGCCGCGCTCCCGCACCCTCCACATCACCCAGCAATCGAGACCGGATCTTGGGAAAACTGTTGATTCCTCTGGCAGCCCTGCTCAGCGGCGTGGGCCTGCTGATCGTGGGCACCGGCCTGATGTTCGCCGCCATCGGCGCGCAGGCATCGACCGCCAACTTCTCCAGCCTGGTGACCGGCCTGGTGATGTCCGCCTATTTCGCCGGCGCCATCTACGGCACCTATGCCTGCCCGCACATCATCCGCAAGGTCGGTTTCATCCGCGCCTTCGCGGCGATGGCGTCGGTGGCCTCCACGCTGCCGCTGCTGCACGCCTTGTGGATCAATCCCGTGTTCTGGGGCGCGCTGCGTTTCATCACCGGCCTGTGCCTGGTCGGCCTGTACCTGGTGGTCGAGAGCTGGCTCAACGTGGTCGCGCCACACGACAAGCGCGGCAAGGTGTTTGCGATCTACCTGGTGGTCAACATGGTCGCGCTGGCCGTCGGCCAGTGGCTGATCCTGGTCGGCGACCGCAACGGCTTCGTACCCTTCGTGCTGGTCTCGGTGCTGTTCTCGTTCGCGTTGCTGCCGATCACGCTGACGCCGGTCGAACAGCCGGAGATCACCGAGGCCCCCAAGTTCAGCCTGATCGAGTTGTTCACGATCTCGCCGATCGGCACCCTCGGCGCGCTGGTGTCGGGCATGCTCAGCGGTCCGCTGCTGGGCCTGGGCCATGTGTTCGGCGCCGGCGTGGGTTTCAGCGATGCCGGCATCGCCACCTTCATGGCCGCGACCATCCTGGGCGGCGCCGCGTTCCAGTGGCCGGTGGGCCATTTCTCCGACCGGCACGACCGGCGCCTGGTGCTGTTCTGGGTCGCCATCGCCTGCGCGGGCGTGGCCGGTGTCGGTTTCCTGCTGGCACGCGACTACGAGAGTTCGCTGATCGCGCTGGGCGTCGTGTTCGGTGGCCTGGCATTCACGGTCTACGGCATCAGCGTCGCCCACGTCAACGACCTGGTCGACCGGGCCAAGGTGCTGCAGGTGACCGGCGGCCTGCTGCTGCTCAACGGCATGGGCGCCACCATCGGCCCGACGCTGGCCGGCGGCATGATGGACCTGATCGGCCCCGAGGCCCTGATGCTGTATTTCTCGCTGGTGCTGGCCGCGCTGGCGACACTGACCTGGCACTACCGGCGCAAGTTCCCGATGAACCGGGGCGAACCCAGCGAGAAGGCCGACTTCGTCATGGCCGGCGCCAGCACCCAGGCGGTGCTGCCGATGGACCCGCGTTTTCCCGACAGCGAAATGCCTGCGCACGACACGGCCACCGGCGAGCCGCCGCCACCACCGCCGCCGGAAGAAGAGCCGCCACGGCCACCACCGGAGGAGCCGATTCCACCGCCCACGGCCCCGTCCGGGCCGGCCTGAGCGCCGGCGCATCCCGGCCGGCGCGCGGCACCCTGCGCCGGGTCAATTACTTGAATTGCGGTGCCGCGCGGGGCGCGCCGCGCAGGCCGTTGCCGCCTACACTGTCGTTTCTGCCTGCGCGGCGGCGTCGTTGCGCCGCGCGCCGGGCCAACAACGAGGACTCTTGTGGCGGCTCAGGAATACGACTACATCGTCGTCGGCGCCGGTTCGGCCGGTTGTGTGCTGGCCGACCAGCTCAGCGCCGGCGGCCGGGCCACGGTGCTGGTGCTCGAGGCCGGCGGCCATGACCGGCGGCTGTGGATCAACATGCCGATCGGATACGGCAAGAGTTTCTACGACGAACGCGTCAACTGGAAATTCGAGGCCCAGGCCGATCCGGGCCTGAAGGACCGGCGCATCTATTTCCCGCGCGGCAAGGTGGTGGGCGGCTCGAGTTCGATCAATGCCATGGTCTATTGCCGCGGGCTGCCGGGCGACTTCGACGACTGGGCCGCAGCCGGCAACCCCGGCTGGGGCTGGAGCGACGTGGCGCCGGTGTATGACCGCTTCGAGCGGCGCGTCGACGCCGACGGCACACCGGCGGCCGAAGGCGGCCCCTTGTTCGTCAGCGACGTGCGCCGGCAACTGCACCCGATGGCGCGGCACTTCTTCGCCGCGGCCACGCAAGCCGGGCTGCCGCTGACCGAGGATTTCAACGGCCCCGAACCCGAGGGGGTCGGCAGTTACCACATCAACACCCGGCGCGGCATGCGCTGGTCGGCGGCCGATGCCTTCCTGCGTCCGGCGCTGCGCCGCGGCCAGGTCACGCTGGCCACCGGCGCGCTGGCCGAACGCATCGTGTTCGAAGGGCGCAAGGCCGTCGGCGTGACGTACCGCCAGCATGGCACCCGCCACACGGCCCGGGCCCGGGCGGCCGTGGTGCTCAGCGCCGGCGCCATCCAGAGTCCGCAACTGCTGCAGCTCTCGGGCGTGGGACCCGGCGCGCTGCTGCAACGCCACGGCATCGCACCGGTGCTGGTGCAGGAGCAAGTCGGGGCCCGGCTGCAGGACCACCTGGCGATGAGCTACAGC
>JBFIDI010000369.1:0-5893 GCA_041581405.1 Burkholderiaceae bacterium | reverse complement strand
TGGCTCGGGCGTCGAGCGCCTGCCGGTGGGTGGGGGGGGGAGGCCGGCCCGCCGCTAGAAGTCCAGCTGCGCCAGCCTGGCCACGGCGCCGCGGATCCTGGCGGCGTCGAATCCGCCGAATCCCATGACCAGGGCCGGCGCGCGCACCGTCTGCAGGCAAAAGCGCGACAACGCCGACAGTGCGATGCCGGCCTGCTGCGCCTGCGCCGCGACGCGCTGGTCGTCGGTGCCGGGGCGCAGCCACGCCATCGTCTGCAGCCCGGACTGCGCGCGTTCGACCACCAGTCGTTCGTCCAGTGCGCTGCCGCAGGCCTCGAGCAGCACCTCCTGGCGCTCGCGGTAGACCGCGCGCATGCGCCGGACATGGCGCGCCAGGTGTCCTTCGTTGATGAAACGCGCCAGCACGCGCTGCTCCAGGGTGCTGCCATGCCGGCCCGAGATCGCGCGCGCGGCCGTCAGCGGTTCGACCAGGGCGGGCGGGCAGACGATGAAACCGATGCGCAGCGACGGGAACAGGACCTTCGAGAACGTGCCGACGTAGATCACGTTGCGCCCCCCCTCCAGCGCCTGCATGGACGGTATCGGCTTGCCGTCGAAGCGGTATTCGCTGTCGTAGTCGTCCTCGATGATCCACGCGCCGCCGCGCAGCGCCCAGTCGATCCATGCCAGCCGGCGTGGCAGGCTCATCGTGATGCCCAGCGGAAACTGCTTGGACGGGCACAGCAGCACCGCGCGCGGCGCGGTGCCCGCGGGCAGCTGCGCCGGCAGCCGGGCGCCGTGTTCGTCCACCGCCATCGGCACGATGCGGCAGTCGGCGGCGCGTGCCGCCGAATACGCGCCCGGAAAACAAGGGTCTTCCAGTCCGACGGCGTCGCCGGGTCGTGTCAGCACCCGCAGCAGCATGTCCATCGCATGTTGTGCGCCGGCGGTGATCAGCACGCTGTCGGCGCTGCATTGCGAGCCACGCGCGATCGACACATGGTCGGCGATCGCGCGGCGCAGGGACCGGTCGCCCTGGGCATCGCCTTCGCCGAGCAGCGAGCCGATCTGCGCGGCGTCGCGCGCGTCGCGCAAGGTGCGCGACTGCAGCCGGGCCCAGGTCTCGATCGGGAACAGGTTCAGGTCCGGGTGGTTGACCCGGAACGGCACGGCCGGGATCGAATGGCGCAGCGACTCCGGCACGAAATCGAAGGTGTTGCGCACGACGGCCGGCTGGTGCCGCGGGCGCGCGTCGTCGGGCCGACCCGCGTGCGTCGGCCGGGCCGGGGCGGGCGGGCGCAGCTGCGACACGTAATGCCCCGAGCCGGAGCGCACCTGCAGATAACCCTCGACCTCCAGTTGCACGTAGGCCTGCAGCACGGTATTGCGCGCGATGCCGAATTGCGAGGCCAGCGCGCGCGACGACGCCAGGCGCTGGCCCGGCAGCATCGCGCCGGACAGGATGGCATCGCGCAGGCGCTGGTAGACCTGGCGATAGATCGGCTGTTCGTGATCGAACGCCGGCCCCGGGGCGGTACCGTCCGACGGCCGGGATCGGCTGGATTTCATGCGCCGCTTCCTGCAAAAGTGGTTCCATCATTCTTGCAGAAACTGGCCCTTGTGAGTGATCCGGTGTCGGCCGTACATTCGAGGCGTGCCTAGTGCGCAACCAGCCCAGCCCAAGTCTGTTGATTTTGAGGAGCGACCCATGAGAAGACTGTTCCGGATAACGATCTGCATGTTGTTGAGTTTCTGGATGGTGTCGGTGTCGGCACAGACGCCGACGCGTGGCGGCACCCTGCAATCCGTGTTGTGGCCGGAGCCGCCGGGCATCGTGCCGGGACTGTTCCTGCAGTCGCCCGCGTTGCTGCCGGGCACCAAGATCTTCGAGAGCCTGCTGACCTACGACTTCAAGCTCGAGCCCCAGCCGATGCTGGCCGAGTCGTGGACGATCTCGCCCGACGGGCGCAAATACACGTTCAAGCTGCGCCGCGACGTGAAGTGGCATGACGGCAAGCCCTTCACCGCCGACGACGTGGTGTTCACGTTCGGCGAGTTCCTGGTCGACGTGCACCCGCGCTCCAAGGCCGTGTTCCAGCGCACCAAGGTCGTCAAGCTCGACAGCCATACGGTGGAGTTCGTGCTGACCGAGCCGTTTTCGCCGCTGATCCGCAGCTTCGACACGATCGGCGCGCCGATCCTGCCGGCCCACCTGTACAAGGGCACGGACCTGCGCAAGAACCCGGCCAGCAGCACGCCGGTGGGCACCGGCCCGTTCAAGTTCAAGGAATGGAAACGCGGCGAATACATCCACCTGGTGCGCAACGACACGTACTGGCGCAAGGGCCTGCCCTACCTGGACGAGATCTACTACCGCTTCGTGCCGGACGCCGCCTCGCGCGCGCTGGCGATGGAGGGCCAGCAGTTCCACATCGCGACCCAGAACGACCTCGAGCTGATCGACGCGGCGCGACTGGCCAAGCTGCCCTACCTGCAGGCCACGAACAAGGGTTGGGAGTGGGGTTCGCCGATCGCCTGGATCGAACTGAACCTGCGCAAGCCGCCCTACAACGACAAGCGGTTCCGGCAGGCCATCATGCATGCGCTCAACCGCCAGCAGTTCCGCGACAACATCTTCCAGGGATTCGCCAAGATCGCGACCGGCCCGATCCACTCCGATTCGCCGTTCTACGAGCCCCAGGTGCGCAACTACGACTACAACAAGGCCAAGGCCGAGGCGCTGCTCGACGAGATGGGCCTGAAGAAAGGCGCCAACGGCGTGCGCACCACGGTCAAGCTGCTCGGCCTGCCGTACGGCGAGGTCTGGAACCGCGCCGCCGAGAGCACGCGCCAGGCCTTGCGCCAGGTCGGCATCGAGGTCGTGCTCGAGTCCTCGGACGCGGCCGGCTGGGTCGACCGCCTGAAGAACTGGGACTTCGAGATGATCATGACCTATCTCACGACCCTGTCCGACCCCGCACTGGGCGTCTCGCGCACCTTCCTGACCGACAACCAGCGCAAGGGCGTGCCGTTCACGAACGAGTCCGGTTATTCGAACCCCAAGGTCGACGCCTTGTTCAAGGAGGCTGCCTCGACGGTCGACGAGGCGCGGCGCAAGCAGCTGTATTCGGAGGTGCAGAAGATCCTGGTCGACGATGCGGCCGTGATCTGGCTGGTCGAGCTGCAGTGGCCCACGGTCACCAACAAGCGGCTGCACGACGCGGTGATCAACGGCCTGGGCCCGAACGGCAACTTCGCCGAAGCCTGGCTCGAAAAAGCCCCCTGATCCCGACCGCCGCCCATGCGCCTGCTCGCCGCCATTGCCTCCTGGTTGCCCCGCGCCATCCTGACACTGGCGGCGATCGGCTTGCTCAACTTCACGTTGATCCGGCTCGCCCCCGGAGACCCGGCCGCCGTCATCGCCGGTGAAAGCGGTTCCGGCGACGCGGCCTTCATGGCCGACATCCGCCGGGACTACGGGCTCGACAAGCCGATGCCGGTGCAGGTCGGTCACTACCTGGCCCGGCTGGCCACGCTGGACCTGGGGGTGAGCTACCGCAACAACCAGCCGGTGATGGACCTGATCACGCAGCGCCTGCCGGCCACGCTGATCCTGACCGGCTCGGCGCTGCTGGTGGCCCTGGTGCTGGGCACGGCGCTGGGCATCCTGTCGGCGCGATCGCGCGGGGGCTGGCTCGACGTGGCCGTGGGTACCGGCGCCATGTTCTGTTATGCCATGCCGGTGTTCTGGGTCGGGCTGGTGCTGGTGCTGGTGTTCTCCGTCGGCCTGGGCTGGTTCCCGGCCTTCGGCATGGTGGCGCTGATTCCCAAGCAGGGTTTTGCCCATGTGCTGGACGTGGCCTGGCACCTGGTGCTGCCGGCGCTGACGCTGGCCCTGCTGCACATGGCCGTGTATGTGCGCCTGGCCCGCGCGTCCACGCTCGAGGTGCTGGACCGGGAGTTCGTGCGCACGGCCCATGCCAAGGGCCTGACCGAGTCGCAGGTGTTGCGCAAGCACGTGTTGCGCAACGCCGTGCTGCCGACGGTGACGATGGCCGGCCTGCAGATCGGCCATCTGCTCGGCGGCGCCGTGGTCATCGAGACCGTGTTCGCGTGGCCGGGCATCGGCCGCCTGGCATTCGACGCCTTGCTGCAGCGCGACTATGCGGTGATTCTCGGCGTCTTTTTCCTGTCGTCGGTGCTGGTCGTGTTCGCCAACCTGGCAACCGACCTGGTGCTGCGCCTGGTCGATCCCCGGATCGGCCGCTGATCCGGATCTTCCCCATGAGTCTTGCGACAATGAACCGAAGCCGTTGGCGTGTCTGGGTGGGCGCCGGCATCCTGCTGGCCATTGGCGTGGTGGCGGTGTTTGCGCCGTGGCTGGCGCCGCACGACCCCTGGGCCCTGCTCGGTCCGCCGATGGCGCCGCCGGGCGAGGCCTATCTGCTGGGGACCGACCTGCTGGGCCGCGACCTGCTGTCGGGGCTGATCCACGGCGCCCGCGTGTCGCTGCTGATCGGCCTGGCCTCGAGTGCCTGCGCCATCCTGATCGGCGGCAGCCTGGGTGCGGTGGCGGGTTATTTCGGCGGCCGTGTCGATCATGCGGCCATGCGTGTCACGGAGTTCTTCCAGGTGATCCCGTCGTTCCTGTTCGCGATCCTGCTGGTGGCCATCATGACGCCGGGACTGGAGAGTGTCATCGTCGCCATCGCGCTGGTGACCTGGCCGCCGGTGGCGCGGCTGGTGCGCGCCGAGTTCCTGACCTTGCGCAGCCGCGAATTCGTCGAGGCGGCGCGCTCCGTCGGCATCGGGCACTGGCAGATCATCGTGCGCGAGATCCTGCCCAATGCCTTGCCGCCGGTGATCGCGGTCGGATCGCTGATGGTGGCCACCGCCATCCTGACCGAGGCCTCGCTGAGTTTTCTCGGGCTGGCCGATCCCAACCTGATCAGCTGGGGCTACATCATCGGCTCGTCGCGGCCGGTGTTCCGCCAGGCCTGGTGGCTCAGCGTGTTGCCGGGGCTGTGCCTGTTCATCACGGTGCTGGCCATCAACCTGCTGTCCGATGGCCTGGGAGACGCCAACAACCCGCTGCTGCGTGCGCGGCAGGCGCGTCCGTCATGAGTGAACTGCTCGAGATCCGCGATCTGTCGATCGCATTGCCGCCCGGCGCCGACCGGCCACTGGCGGTGGAGAAGCTCGGCCTGCGCGTGCGCCGTGGCCAGACCCTGTGCGTGGTCGGCGAGTCCGGATCGGGCAAGTCCCTGGCGGCCGCCGCGATCGTGCGCCTGCTGCCCTCGACCGCGCTGCGCATCACGGCCGGCCAGGTGCTGTTCGACGGGCGCGATACGCTGGCCATGGACACCGACGAGCTGCTCGCGATCCGGGGCGGCCGGATCGGGTACGTGTTCCAGGATCCGCTGTCCTGCCTCAACCCGCTGGAGCGGGTCGGCGTGCAGGTGCGCGAGGTGCTCGATCGCCACGGCTGGCCCGGCGACCGCCACCAGCGCGTGCAGGAGATGCTGACGGACGTCGGCCTGCCCAGCCCCGATACGCTGGTGCACAAGTACCCGTGGCAACTCTCCGGTGGCCAGCGCCAGCGCGTCATGATCGCGATCGCACTGGCGGCGGACCCGGCGCTGGTCATCGCCGACGAGCCGACGACGGCCCTCGACGTCACGACGCAGGCGCAGATCCTGCGGCTGTTGCGCGAGATGCAGGCCAAGCGCAACCTCGGCCTGCTGCTGATCACGCACGACTTCGGCGTCGTGTCCGAGATGGCCGACGAGGTGGCGGTGCTCAAGGACGGACGGCTCATCGAATACGGCCCGCGCGACGCGGTGCTGCGCGACCCGCAGCAGGACTACACCCGGCGCCTGCTGGCCGCGGTGCCGCCATTGACGCCGCGCGCGCT
>JBFIDI010000368.1:0-5898 GCA_041581405.1 Burkholderiaceae bacterium | reverse complement strand
GTCGGGCACACCCACTGAGGAAACCATGCGAAACCTGAAATCGTTCTGTGGCTCGGCCCTGGTGGCGGGCAGCATCCTGCTGGCCTGGGCACCCGGCGCCCAGGCGCAGACACCCGCGACCGGTGCCGAGCGCAAGCCGGGCCTGGCGGTCTGCTACATGTACAAGTTCATCCGCCACGTCGACGAGATCGCGACCTGGAGCAAGAGTCTCGCTTGCGAGCCGGGCGCGCCGCTGGCGAACCTGGACTTCTATGGCGGCAGCGACAAGGTGTTGACCAGCAAGGCGGACGACGGCGTCATGGCGCGCATCACCGGGTTCATCCACCTCGACAAGGCGGGCGCGTACAAGTTCGCATTCGAGTCGAACGACGGCGTACGGCTCACGATCGACGACAAGATGGTCGTCGAGGACCCGGGCGTGCACGACGACCAGTTCTCCGATCTCGGCACGATGGAGGTCGCCAAGCCCGGCTGGTACCCGCTGTCGGTCGATTTCTTCGAACGCAAGATCACCTGGACGCTGCGCCTGTTGTGGCGGCCCCCGGGCGTCGACGGAGACCTCGTCGCGGTTCCGGCACAGGTCTTCTCGCACTGACGCTTCCTTCCCGGCTGCGGCGCCCATCGCGGGCGCTGGCGCCATGGCGCGTGACCTTTGGGCATTTAGTCTTTATAGTGGTCCGGTACGCGCCGCATCCCGATCACCGGCGCCCCGTCGAGCCGCAGTGGCGACTTGCGCATGCGACTCGGGCGTGCCGGGGTCCCGATCCGCGACCAGCCAGCCCCTGGCTGCGGGCCATCCAGCGGAGACATGTATGAGCCAGTCCACCACCGTCCGTCTTCTTTCACTGGCCTCGACGGGACTGCTGTGCTGGTTGCCGGCGCCGCACCTGCTGGCCCAGACCCCGGGCGACGGCGCGGCCGCGCAGCCTGAGCCGGTCAACGTGCACGTCGAGGCCGGAGTGATGCGCGACAACAATGCAACCCGGTCGGCATCGGGCACGCCGCGCATGGGCGACACCGTGAATTTCGTCGGGCTCACGACATCCATGGCCCGTCCGCTGACGCCGCACTCGCGCCTGTGGTTCACCGGTGCGGCCGGCATGGAGCACTACCGCCGCTTCGACGGCCTGAGCCGGCTACACGCAAGCGCCGAGGTCGAGTACCAGTACCGGGCGTCGTCCCGCTTCGACGAACCGACGTTCGGCGCCTTCGTCAAGTTCACGGCCGAGGAGTTCGACTCCGACATGCGCGACGGCTACCGGGTCAGTGCGGGCGTCTCGGCACGCCAGACCCTGAACGACCGGATCAGCTACACGCTGGCGCTCTCGCACAACACCCGCCGGGCCAGCGACCGGGTGTTTTCCGGCTCGGAGAACGCGCTGCGCGGCAACGTCGACGTGTTGCTGACGAACCGCGCTGTTTTGTACCTCGGCGCCGAATACCGGCGTGGCGACATCGTGTCCACCGGCTGGCCGGCGGGCCCCGGCATGTCGCCATCCGACGTGTTCTGGTGGGATGATGCCTTCATGGCGCAAGGCCTGGTGAGTTACCGCCTGCGCGGCAGTTCGGTGTTGTTGACGGTCGGCCTCAACTACGCGCTGGCCCCGCGTCAGTCGATCGACATCTCGTGGCGGCAGATCCGGACCCGGGCCGCGGACAGCTGGCGGTATGTCGCCTCCGACCTCACCTACACGACCGGGCAGTTCGCCGTCGTGTACCTGTACCGGTTCTAGGCAACGGCCGGGCCACCGGCCGGGCAACACCACCGCTCAGTAGGTGCGGCGCGGCGCGTTGTAGTCGCGCCGCGGAAACACGAACGGGCGCTCCCGGCCCACCAGGGTTTCGATCAGGGCCAGTTCCTGGTCGGTGTGGTTGATGAACGGCGCGCTGCGGATCTTGCCACCGGCGGCGCCCTGCGCCAGGATGTAGACGGGGCGGCCATGGTTGGTCGAGGTCAGGGTTTCGCGACTCTGCGCATCGCCGCTGGCCTGCACGTCGGTGACGCCGTAACAGTTGCAGAAATACGTCCGTTCGGGATCGGCCTCGATGTAGAAGCCGGTGCCACGAATGCCGATCGTGGCCGTCGGGGAACTGACGCGCATCGCGGTGTCGCGCGACACCGACAACAAGGCGCCGGTCAACAGCCCCAGGCCGCCGATCAGCAGCGCGCCCAGCAGGCCCGGCGGCGGCTCGATATCGAGCTGGCTGTTCTGGCGCAGGATCATCGAGTTGGTGCCCACGACGAACACGATTTCGCTGTTGTTCCCCGTCTTGACGGTATCGCCCGGGCGGATACGGGTATCCATCGTGGCGGCCCGGGCGTTGACGGAGACATCGCCCGACATCCGGTAGATCGACTGGGTATCGGGCAACTTCGCGGGTTTGCCGCCGAAAAAACCGAAGGTGATGGCCTGGGCCGGAGACAGGCTGCCGTACAGCAGACCGGCGGACAGGGCACGTACCAGCACCATGCGCCTCGGATCGTCGATTTCGCGCTTGGCTGTCATGCATGACCTCCGCAGGTGTTGCGTGGCAAACCGCTTGCCCGCAGGGCAGACACCTTCGTGTTCATGCTAACACGCCCCTCCTCCGTCGCCTACCCCGGGTCGTGCGGGGTTCGCGCGGGGAGACATCGCGGTACGGCCGCGATGCCCCCGGCGGCTTGTTACGACTTCTTCGGCGCCTTCGCGAAGCGCAGGTACGGCAGCTTGACGTCGATCTCGCCGAACTTCTCCTTGGCCTGCGCGTCGTTCAGGCTCAGCGCGACGATCACGTCCTGGCCGGGCACCCAGTTCGCCGGCGTGGCGATCGGCGCGCCGTCCGTGGCCTGCACCGCGTCCAGCGCGCGCAGGATCTCCGCGAAATTGCGGCCGACCGACATCGGGTACGACATGGTCAGGCGCACCTTCTTGTCCGGACCGATGATGAACACGGTGCGCACGGTGGCACTGTCGGCGGGCGTGCGCCCGTCGGGCAGATAGGCGTCGGCCGGCAACGTGTCGTAC
This sequence comes from Burkholderiaceae bacterium, assembly GCA_041581405.1. GTDB lineage: Bacteria > Pseudomonadota > Gammaproteobacteria > Burkholderiales > Burkholderiaceae_C > CAISIP01. The sequence continues at coordinate 2,893 of JBFIDI010000368.1, read as the reverse complement.
AGCTTGGAGACATGCAGCGAGGTGTCGTCGATGATCGGGAAGTCGGCCGGCGAACCGGCAAAACTCTCGATGTCGCGTTTCCACTTCTTGTGGTCCTCGACGTTGTCGACCGACACCCCCATCACCTTGGTGTTGCGCTTGGCGAACTCCGGCACCAGTTGGGCGACGGCACCGAACTCGGTCGTGCACACCGGCGTGAAGTCCTTCGGATGCGAGAACAGGATGGCGTAACCGTTGCCGATCCACTGGTGCAGGTTCAGCTTGCCGGCGGTGGAGTCGGCGGTGAAATCCGGAGCGTTATCGTTGATGCGAATGGACATGGTGATATTCCCTGTGAATGATTCAACAAAGCTGCCGGGCTGCGCGAAGCAGGCCACAGCCTGTCGGTTGTAGCACAGGTGACGCGGCGGCGCAGCGGCGCCGCCGGCCCGGCATCAGCGGCCGAACTTCACGTCGCAGCGGATGCCCGATGGAATCTTGTAGTCCGGATTGGGCAGCTGCAGGCGCACGAAGAACGTGCTGCTGGCCGCATCGATCAGCCGGTCGACCACGACCACGTCCGCCTCGTGGCGACCCGGCAGGAACGGCGCCAGGTTGACCGTGCCCTTCATGCCGACCTCAATGCGGCCGAACATGCGCGCCGGCACGATGACCTCGACGTTCAGCGGGTCGAGTTGCGCGAGCTTGAGCGCCACGGCCTGGTCGGCGCGCACCAGCTCGCCCGGCGCCAGGCGGCGCTCGACGACCACGCCGTCCAGCGGGCTGGTGATCGTGCGCAACTTGAGGACCTCCTGGTCACGCCGCAGTTCCAGCGCGCGCTGGCGCGCCTCGGTCACCATCTCGTCGCGCTCCTCCTCGGAGATCAGCCGCTTCTCGAACAGGGTCTCGTTGCGCTCGACCCGCCGCTGGTCGAACTCGACCCGCGCGCGCGCCAGCTCGACGGTGGCCGCCTCGACACTCGAGGTCAACCGCGCCACGACCTGCCCCTTGCGCACCAGGTCACCGCGGTCCACGCGCACCTCGGCGACCACGCCGTCGACCGGGCTGCCGACCTGCACCACCATCGAGGGCTCGACCAGGCAATCCATGCGTGCACGTGCGGACGTCCCCTGCGCGGCCGCGGTGGCATCGGGCGACGGCAGCGGCGACGGCAACGGCGCCTGCGCAACGGCGGCGCCGCCGGAGCACAACAACAGGCTGGCGAGAACGGTCTTGATCATTCGTTGGTTCCTGAAAAGGCCAGCGTCTTGCCGAGCTGGCGATCGATCTTGAGCAATTCGCGGCGAATCCGCGAATGCTCGGCCTCGCACCGGCGCTGGGCCTGGCGCATGCACCAGGCGCCGAAACGCGCCCCCCAGGCCGGCCCGAGCACGCGCATGACGCCGCCGATGGCCGCGCGCAGGCGCGCCGGCGCCGCCACCATCAGCGCATCCTCCAGCGACAGGATGGGTTCGACGAAGCCGGGGTCGCCCTGGCGGGCGCAGCGGCCGGCGAGCTGGCGGTCGATGCGCCTGGAGTCGTGGCTTTCGGTCAGTATGACATGCAGGCCGCCCAGTGCCGCGACGTCGGGCCCGAGCTGGATGTCGGTACCGCGGCCGGCCATGTTGGTCGCGATCGTGATGCACCCGCGCGCACCCGCCTGCGCCACCACCGCGGCCTCGTCCCCATCCTGCTTGGCATTGAGCAGCCGGTGCGGCAGCCCCGCGCGTGCGAGCACCTCGCTCGCCTGCTCCGACGCGGCCACCGAGCGGGTACCCAGCAGCACGGGGCGTCCGGTCCGGTTCAGTTCGTGCACCCGCCCGGCCACCCGCTGCCACTTGTCGTGCTCGGTGCCGAGCACCCGCGCCGGCAAGGTGACCCGCCGGCTGGGCCGGTTGGTCGGTATCTTCACGATGGGCAGTCCGTAGACCACCCCCAGTTCCGTCGCCACCTCGCTGGCGGTGCCCGACATGCCCGCCAGCAGCAGGTAACGCCGGAAGAAACGCTGGTAGCTGATGCGCGACAGCGGCTCCTTGGGCGCGGTGACTTCGCAGTCCTCCTTGACCTCGATCAGCTGGTGCAGGCCGCGTTCCCACGAGCGGTCGGCCATGGTGCGCCCGGTGTATTCGTCGATGATCTCGATCTTGCCCTCGCGCACCAGGTAGTGCTCGTCGCGCATGAACAGGTGCAGCGCCGACAAGGCCTGGGTCACCATCTCCTCGCGCCGCAGGCGCCCGTTCCAGATGCCGCCGAGCTGCTCGCCGTGCCGCGTGGCCAATTGTTTGCCGGCCTGCGTCAGCACGGCCCGGCGGTCCGCGCGGTGCAGCTGGTAGTCACGCCCCTGCTCCATCGCCTGCGCGATGGCGATGCCCTGGCGCGCGGCAAGCTCCTGGTCGCCCGACTCGGCCGGCGCCGAGATGATCAAAGGCGTGCGCGCCTCGTCCACCAGCACGCTGTCGGCCTCGTCGACGATGGCGAAACTCAGCCCGCGCAGCAGCAGCCGTCCGGCCTGCGACGGCGCGTCGCCGAGCTGGTCGAAGCGCAGCCGCAGGCTGCTGTTGCGGCTGCCCAGCGTGATGCGGTCGCGCAGGTAGTCGAACACGAGGGTCTTGGCCGTGCAGTACACGATGTCGGCGTGGTAGGCGGTGCGCTTCTCGGCAGCGTCCATCGTCTCGCCTGCAGAGTCCTGATCCTCGAAGCCGCGACGCCGCAGCAAATCCAAGGTGTCGCGTAGACTCCGCGTCTCGTCAATCGTTTGCTCCAATCTGGCTCGCAGCGCCAACTCGCGGCCTTCCAGCAAGGCCAGCAATTCTTCGGGAGTGACGACCTGCAAGCGAAAAACTTCGCTGCGCGTCAGGTGGGTCCGGCCCAAGTTGTATCGATCCGTCGCTTCGGCAAAGACATTGATGGCATC